>CABUDB010000061.1 GCA_902490245.1 uncultured Collinsella sp. | reverse complement strand
ACCACCGAGATCTACACTCTTTCCCTACACGACGCTCTTCCGATCTAGGGCCAAAGTGTCCGAACGGATACCAAAGGTCCCTTCAGCCAAACCCCCATCGCGCTAAATCTATCAGCCAAAGTTCCCAATGGTGGTGCATAAGGGAGCGGGCCCGGCCACTAATAACCTTTTGAACGACTCTGCTTGCAGCCGGAGTGAAAAAGGTTATTAGTGGCCGGGCCCGCGACCGGTGGGACATGTACCCCCAATTAACTGTTCTTCATGACAATCGAATCCACAACATCGGCCACATTCTCGCAGCAGTCGGCGCAGTACTCCAGGAAGGCGTAGACGTCACGCCAAGCGATGACCTCGAGCGGATCCTTGCCGTTAACGTGCAGGTTGCGCATGGCGTTGATGTAGAGCTCGTCGGCCTCGGACTCGATGGTGTTGATCTGGATGACCAGCTCGCGCAGCGTTTTGGACTTGCGGTAGTTGGGAAGCTCGACCATCAGGTCTTTCATGGCGCGGCAGGCGTCAGTCACCTTGTGGGCGATGACGATGGCGTCGGGATGGATGCTCTGAATGTTGGTGAAGTAGACGCGCTGCACGACGCCCTCAATACGGTCGAGCACGGTGTCGAGCGCGCAGCTCATCAGATCCAGATCCTCGCGCTCGAGCGGGGTGATAAAGGCGGTGAGCAGGGCGTCTTCGAGCTCGTGGTGCTTCTTGTCTGCCGCATGCTCAATCGCATGCATCTCCTCGAGCATGTCGTGGATCTGCGCGGGATCAAAGTTCTCAAAAATCTTGATGAGCAACTCTGCGGCCTGGACAGCAAGGTCGGCGCAGGCGACGTAGTTGTCAAAGTAGAACGAATCGGGTTTCTTTGCCATGGGTGGGTCCTTTCGAGGTGAAGACGGGTGGGCGAAGTGTTGCGGTCCAGATGGACGTTCGGTTTGACTAGAGGAACATCATGAACAGCTTGGCCATGACAAAGCTGATGAGTCCGCAGGCGGGGAAGGTGAAGAACCAGGTGAACATCATGTCCTTGACGACGCCGAAGTTGATGGCCGAGAGGCGCTTGACGGCACCGACGCCCATGATGGCGCAGGTCTTGATGTGTGTGGAGGACACGGGGATGCCGGTAAGGGTGGCAAGCAGCAGGTTCGCGGCGCCCGCCAGGTCGGCGGAGAAGCCCTGGTACTTTTCGAGCTTGACCATGCTCTGGCCAACGGACTTGATGATGCGCTCGCCGCCCACGCTGGTGCCGATGCCCATGGTGGCCGAGCATAGCAGCATAATCCAGATGGGGATGCCGGCATCGCCGACGCTCGTCTGGCCGCTGGCAAAGGCCACGCCTAAAAAGAGCACGCCGATGAACTTCTGTCCATACTGCGCGCCGTGCATAAAGCTCATGGCCGCAGCGCTCGCGATCTGAGCGTATTTAAAGAAGACATTGGCACGTCGCCTGTTGGCGGCGGCGAAAAGAATCGAGACGAGCTTGCACAGGACCCAGCCCATGACAAAGCCCAGACCGATGGAGAGCGCCAGGCCGTAGATGACCTTCATCCACTCGTGGACGTTGACGCTGCTCGCACCGCCGAGGGCGATGGCGGCACCGGTCAGGCCGGCGATAAGGCTGTGGCTTTGCGAGGTGGGGATGCCAAAACGCGACGCTGTGGCGCCGTAGACGACGATGGAGAACAGCGCCGCGCACAGACAGGCGAGCGCCATGGTGCTGTTTCCTCCAAAGTCGACAATATGGGAGATGGTGTTGGCGACGCTCGCGTTAAAGTGCGTCATGATGAGCACGCCAAGGAAGTTGAATGCGGCACTCATGAGAATAGCGGCGCGGGCGGGCATGCAACGCGTAGTGACGCAGGTCGCGATGGCGTTGGGTGCGTCGGTCCATCCATTGACGAAGATGGCGCCGAGCGCGAGGATCACGGTGACGGCAAGGACTGGGTTCGACACAAGTTGGCCGAGGAAGGTTGAGAACGTTACGTCCATATATGGGCTTTCTCGAAGTTTGCAGGCACGTTACAGAAACATGATAAATCGTATCACCTCCTGCGGGTTTCTTTACCGAGTTCTGATGGGAGCAGTGAATTTTTTGGCACTAAAAATGAATATTAGCCCTGTTGACCGTGGGTGTTCTTTTTGCTAACACACCATGAGGACACGTGCGCGCGCCCCAACACCCCAAAACCACAGCCTCCTCGCTTTACAACATGCAAACATGCGTTCGAGAATAGGAGGCATGGAATATCGACAGACAGATGGCAAAACTCGGCGCGTGCACAAGCAGTATGTGGACGTCGTGGCTCGCATCCTCGCGGGCGGACAGGTCGTGCCGGTCACCGTCTGCTGGGTCGACGGTCGTTGCTTTACGATTGACGAGATTGTCTCGACCACTGGGTTTGGCCTGACGGTTCACGGCATTCGTACGGCAACCTATAAGGTGCGTTTTGGCGGGCACGCGACCGAGTTGTATCTGGAGGACCAGACGCGCGAGCGGGCGGACGGCTCGCAGGCACACGTGATGCGTTGGTGGGTGTGGGCGTTCGACCGAACACTCGAGAGCGGGCGCCGCAGGTAAGAACGCGTGGCGTTCGGGTACAATGGCAGGAAACTTGTCAGCTACGGCGCCGTCGCGGTGCTTTTTGAAAGGACGAAATTATGAACGATATCCAGGGCTATCAGAATGGCCCCATCGAGACCGGCGCAAGCCGTGCCAAGGAGATGTCGCCGCGCGCGTACAACCTTGTCATGTCTGCTCTGATCTTTTTGGGCTTTTGCGCCATGGGCGCCGGTGTTTACTTTACGAGCACCATGTCGTTTGCGCGCATGATGATGAGCGGCGCCGCTTTGCCGCTGGTCTTTGGCTCATTTATTTTGACCATCGTCGGCATGGTCATGATGTCGGCTGCTGCCAGCAAACAGTCCGTGGGCCTGTCACTCGTGGGCTACGTGGTCTTTGCGAGCACCTTTGGCCTGACGGCGTCGTTTGGTCTTGCCAACTACGACCTGCCTACCATTAACACCGCCTTTATCGCCACGGCCGCCATCACCTTTGTCTTTGGCGCCTTGGGCGTGACCTTCCCCAAGTTCTTCCAGCGTGTGTATGGCATTGGTTTTGGCATCCTGCTTGCCACGATTCTGGTCGAGATCGTGCTGATGTTCATGGGCGTTTCGCAGTCCATCACCGACCTGATCGTGATCGTGGTGTTCGCCGGCTTCATCGGCTACGACACCTATGTGGCAACGACGGTGCCGCCCACGCTGCCCAACGCCGTGCTCATGGCATCCAACCTGTTCGTGGACATTATCAACGTGTTCCTGCGCATTCTGAACATCCTCGGCCGTCGCGATTAAAGCGCGGCATTGCGATGCTTCCTGCCGGACACGGTAAAACGATGCGAAAGGCGGTCCTTCGGGGCCGTCTTTTTTGTGCGCGGCGGGGTATCATGGATGGGAAAAGCCGATAGCGGCAGCGACAGGAAAGGTGGCCACGTATGGCAGACGTCGACAACAGGAACCGTAACCGCAGGTCCAACCGAGCGGGTCAGCCCAATCCCAAGCGCGAGGCCCGTGCCAAGGCCGCCGAGCGTCACGTGGCAACTGTGTCCGAAGCGTGCGCCAAGGATATCGAGCGTTCGCTTGCCGGTGTTCGCGAGTTTGACGGTATGCCTGCCGGCTTTGTCGCGGCGATGAAGGCCAAGGTTCAGAGTGCTGTGGCCCCCGAAGAGCAGGTCGCCGAGGACGTCGAGAACGCGGAGACTGCCGAGGTCGAGGCAGCGCCCGAGACCGAGGCGGCGCCCGAGCCCGTCGAGGAGCCTGCCGAGGAAATCGCCGAAGCTGAGTCCGCGCCTGCTGAGGAGCCCGCTCCGGTCCTGCCCGAGGTCACTGTGCTTGATGCCTCCGCCACGCAGGCAATCCTCGATAACGGTCGCGGCTATGCGCAGTTCTGCGACATGGCCGTGCTCGCCTTTGCCTCGTTTACCAATCCGGGCGGTGGATATATTCAGGGTTATCTGGGCCAGGAGGCCACGCTGTGCGCCGATTCGTATCTGTACAACGTTCTCGATAGGCAGCGTAAGTGGTACGGCGAGAACCGTCGTCGCAACATCAACTGCGAGCTCTATCGTAACCGTGCCCTAGTGGTGCCTGCGGTGCGCTTCGACCGCAACCACGTGCATGCATACGCCGACGTGATCGTGGCCGCCGCGCCCAACGTTAAGCGCGCCCGCCAGGAGTATCGCGTGAGCGACGATGCTCTGCTGGATGCCCTGCGCGACCGCATTCGCTTTGTGCTCGCCATCTGCGACGAGTTGGGTCGCGAGAAGCTCGTGCTGGGCGCATGGGGCTGCGACAACAACGGCTTTGATGCCGAGGCCGTGGCCGAGCTCTTCCGCAAGGAGCTCGCATCGGGCGACTTCAAGGTCAAGCAGGTCTTCTTTGCCGTGCCCTCTACGCGCTGGGACGAGGACTTCGCCAAATTCGAGCACGTGCTGGCAAACTTCCCCGAGCGAAACGAGGAGTCCTATGCTCAGGTTGCCGCCCGCGCCGCAGCCGCCCGTGCCGCCGAGCAGGCTCAGGCCGCTGCCGAGGATGACGAGGATGACGACGACTGGCGCAAGTACCTGTAAACGGTGCTCGTGATGCGATATACCGAGCCGACGGGAGAGGCTGCTCCTGTCGGCTTTTTATTGAGTGGGGAGCTTACGATGAAAAACGTTCTGTGCTTTGGTGACAGCAACACCTATGGTTACGATCCGGCGGGCATGCGCGACGGTACCGCGGTGCGCTATGCGCAGGATGTGCGCTGGTGTGGCGTGGTCCAACGTGACTTAGGCGAGGGCTGGCATGTAATTGAAGAAGGCCTCAACGGCCGCACGACGGTACGCGACGACATGTGCCATCTGGACACTAACCTCAACGGCATTCGCGCGCTTCCGATGCTGCTCGAGGCCCATAAGCCGCTGGACGCCATTGTGATCATGCTGGGCACCAACGACTGTAAGACGGTCTTTAACGTGACAGCTTCCGATATCGCCCGTGGCGCCATGGCGCTGATTCGCGCCGTCCGCGCGTTTCCGTGGACCGACGCTGCGCCTTGCCCGCGCATCCTGCTGATGGCTCCTATCAAGATCAAGCCGCAGATCGCCGATGTATATATGACCGATTTTGACGAGCGTTCCGTCGAGGCATCTGAACATTTTGGCGAGTACTATGCGCACGTGGCCGAGCAGTTTGGCTGCGACTTTTTGAATGCCGCCGAGTTTGCCGAGCCGGGCGATATCGACTATCTGCATATGATGCCCGAAAGCCACGAGAGCTTGGGACATGCCGTGGCAGCCAAGCTCCAAGAGATGCTCGGTGAGTAGCGCGACCCCAAGCCACCGCAAAGGTGCCTGCCCCCTTTGCGGTGGCTCTGGGCTGTGAATCTTAATACTGCCACATGTGGTTGACGGGGCCGGAACCTTTGCCCATGTCAAAGCCAGCGGCGAGAGCGCCGGTCAGGTAGGCCTTGCCGGCGTTGATGGCGTCGGCAAGTTCCATGCCCTGGGCCAGCGCGCAAGCGATGGCGGATGAGAGCGTACAGCCGGTGCCGTGCGTGTTGCTGGTCTCAATGCGCTTGTGGCGAAACCACGTAGTGAGCGGATCGCCCAGGTGGTTGCCCTCGTCATCGAGGGGCGCAGGCTCGGCCAGTACGTCGTTGGCCTCGTTGACAAAATGACCGCCCTTAACCAAGGCTGCGCAGCCAAAGCGGCGGGTGAGGAGCATAGCGGCATTTTGTTGCGTGCGCTCGGAATCGACCTCGTAGTCGAGCAGCGTCATGGCCTCGGGAATGTTGGGCGTGATGACCGTTGCCAACGGGAACAGGCGGCGGGTGAGTGCCTCGGAGGCATCCTCGGCAATCAAGCGCGCGCCCGAGGTGGCGACCATGACGGGGTCGACGACCACGTTCGTTGCGTTCCAAGCGCTCAGGCGGTCTGCGATGACTTCGATAATCTCGGCAGAGGAAACCATGCCGATCTTGACGGCGCTGGGGCGGATATCGTCAAATACGGCGTCGATCTGCGCAGCGACGATATCAGGGGAGATATTCTGCACGGCGGTGACACCGAGCGTGTTTTGTGCGGTGATGGCGGTGATGGCCGTCTCGGCATACAGGCGGTGCGCCGTGATAGTCTTGATGTCGGCCTGAATGCCGGCACCGCCGCTGGAATCGGATCCCGCGATGGATAGAACGGCGGGTACCTTACTGCGATCCATGTTCGCTCCCTTGTCCGGTCGGAATCAAATGGGTCTTTAAGCCTGCATTATAAAGATGCCCGGGCCGGCTGTATTCCGAACCCGGGCGGGTGATGCAATCTTTACGCAAATGTAAGCAAATGTTCACATGTCAACAATTGACGAGCACCTTGTTGCCGATGGTGGCTCCAGTGACGCGTTAATCCTCCATGCCAAGATCGATCGTCGTGCCCTCGAACACCTTGTTGACGGTACGGACGGCGCACATCTTGCCACACATGGTGCAGGTGCCCTCGGTGGCGGCGGGGGATTCCTCGTAGCGCTTCTTACCGGTGACCGGATCGAGAGCACACTTCCACATGGCATCCCAGTCGAGCTTGCGGCGTGCCTGGCCCATCTTGTCATCCATGTCGCGGGCGTGTGGCACCTTCTTGGCGATATCGGCGGCGTGTGCGGCAATCTTGGTGGCCATGAGGCCATCGAGCACGTCCTGGGCGTTGGGCAGGCACAGGTGCTCGGCCGGCGTCACGTAGCACAGGAAGTCGGCACCGGAGCTGGCGGAGATGGCGCCGCCGATGGCAGCGGTGATGTGGTCGTAACCCACGCCGATATCGGTCACCAGCGGCCCGAGCACATAGAACGGGGCATTGTGGCACAGGCGCTTCTGCAGTTTCATGTTGGCGGCGATCTCGTCGAGCGCCATGTGACCCGGGCCCTCGACCATGACCTGGACGCCGGCGGCCCAAGCGCGCTTGCACAGCTTGCCCAGCTCGATCATCTCAGCGGTCTCGGTGGCATCGTTGGAGTCGTAGAGGCAGCCCGGGCGGCAGGAGTCGCCGAGCGAAATCGTCACGTCGTACTCGTGGCAAATCTCGAGCAGCTCGTCAAAGTACTCGTAGAAGGGGTTTTCGTTGCCGGTGACCTCCATCCAGCCAAACAGCAGCGAGCCGCCGCGACTGACGATGTTCATCAGGCGGCCGGTCTCCTTAAAGGTCTTGGTGACCGACTTGTTGATGCCGCAGTGGATGGTCATAAAGTCCACGCCATCCTCGGCGTGCGCGCGCACGACCTCGAACAGGTCGTCCTTGGTCAGCTTGACCAGCGGCTTTTCCATGTAGCCGATGGCGTCGTACATGGGGACGGTGCCCACCATGAGCGGCGTCTCGTCGATGAGCTGCTGGCGGAACTGGCGCGTCTTGCCCGAGTTGGAAAGGTCCATGATGGCGTCGGCGCCAAAGTCCTCGGCGATCTTGACCTTCTTCCATTCCTCGGCGGCATCGGCCTTGTCGCCCGAGATGCCCAGGTTGACGTTGACCTTGGTGGACAGGCCCTCGCCGACACCAAAGGCGCGCATGCCCTTTTTGATATGCACGATGTTGGCGGGAATGGCGATGCGGCCGTCGGCCACGCGCTCGCGGATGTACTCGGGGTCGCGATGCTCGCGCTCGGCGACTTCCTTCATCTGCGGCGTGATCTGCCCGGCGCGGGCGAAGTCGATTTGCGTGACGAGCTTGGGCTCGGTCTGTGTGCTCATTGGCACGGCTCCCTTCGTTGGCATTACCCATATCAGGTTTGCGGGTCAGGGCGGGCGCGCCCAGTCTCAGCCTGCCGTCTTGTCCTGCAAGCTCCCCGTTTATGTAATGGGCTCAAGTATAGCTCGAATGGGTACGATTGGCCTAACGAGCGTGCCTGTGGGGAGGCGAACATGGAAGACAAGCATCTATATCGAGAGACGCAATGGGATGTATCGGCCGAGGAAAGCCGTGCGCACCATGGCCTTGTCGCGATTGGTTTTGCGGTGCTTGCCGTGCTGGTGATTGCCTTTTGTATCTGGACGTTTGGCGGTCACGGCGGCGCTGCATGGGAGTTCGAGGCCGACGATGCCCTGCCGATCATGACAGTGAAGGTTACGGGCGGCAATACCGTTGCCGCGCCGGGCGACTATTGGTATTCGCGCGATGGATTTGTCCAGCTTCAGCTGAGCGGTGGCTCCATTCCTGGTGAAGAGATCGAGCGCGTGACCTTCGATGCGTCGCCAGCGTATGGTATGTTTGATGAGTGAAGAGGAGGTACGGATTGTGGATTGTTATC
>CABUDB010000060.1 GCA_902490245.1 uncultured Collinsella sp. | reverse complement strand
AGCATCAGAATTCATATGAGACGCGATGGGTTTATTCCACATGCGCTCCCAAGTTGAAGGCCGGCAAAGCATAAGGTGCTCGCCAAAGCCAGCGAACTCAGGAAGGAGCGCGATTTCGCCAAACGTCATATCGGCTGTAATTGTCATAGCTAGTCACTCCAAAAATGAGGGTGGGCTCGCGTGAATCAACGGCAAGCCCACCACATGCAATCTGCCGCGGGGTTTTCGGCAGCTTACATCCCAAATAATTGTCTACTCCACTACTGCCTCTTCATCAGGGCGATACAGGATGTAAACGAGAACGAAGTTAAGAATTAAACCGACGACATTGCAAAGAATTGCGCCGATGAGGCTGCTCATATCACCAGAAGGATCCATATAACCGGGGAAGCTAAAAATGCCGCTCGACGTCATAACGAACGTACAGGTGTTGAAAATCGCCGGGATAACAGCACTGATTGCTCCGGCGACCATGGAAGCGATAATGATCTTCTTGTGCTCCAAGATGATGCCGTACAGCGCCGGTTCCGTAATCCCGAAAAAGCCCGTAATGGCACAGCTGAACCCAAGACTCTTTTCACTCGGGTCCTTCGAGCGGAGGGCAAACGCCAAACAAGCGCCGACAACACCCATGCTGCAGCAGAGAAGTCCAAGGATAGGATCGGAGCCGACGGTCATAATATTGTTGATGGAAAGCACGATCAGGGCCCAATGGAGTCCAAGGGGGATCATAACGAGACCGAATATCGGCCCGAGAATAACGCCGCAAAGGACGGGGCTGAACTGATAGACCGCCAGCACTGCAGTCGCAAGCAAAGAGCTCGCCTGCTGAATAACGGGGCCGATCACAAGGAGCGAGACGGGGGCGGCAACAGCAACCGTCAGGAACGGGACGAGCGCAAATGCCACAACATCGGGAAGAACCGCCCGCAGCCACTTATTAAGAACGGATGCGAACCAAGCCGCCACGATAGCAGGAAACACCGTGGAGGAATAGCTCACCATTGTGAACTTCATGCCGAGCAAATCCAGCGCATCGCCCGCTCCGGCCGCAGCAACGAAAGTCGGATAAATCAGGATTGCACCGAGTACCGCACCGATATATCGATCGGTTCCAAAGAACTGAGCAGCAGATGATCCGACAAGAACGGGCAGAAAATACATGCAGGCATTTCCCATGCCGTACAGCAGAGTGTATATTCCGCTCTCGGCGGAAACAGCACCCGCCGTCGTCAGAATACTAAGGACGGCGTTTATCATTCCGCATGCGATCAAGGCAGGAAGAACGGGCATCATGATGCCGCTGATGAGCTTCATTAGCTTTCCCAGAAAGCCCTTAGTCTCTCCTCCGCTTGCCTCGGAATCTCCGGCATCAATCCCGGTTTCCTTGGCAACGATTTCATAGACCTTATCGACCTTAGGTCCCACAATCACCTGATATTGCCCCGCGGAATGGCGAATGTCGATCACGCCATCAATCGCCTTGACTTTTGCATCGTCTACGATGCTTTCGTCCTTAAGGTTGAACCTTAAACGAGTCATGCAGTGAGCTACAAATGTAACGTTGTCTGCGCCGCCCACCATCTCGAGAATCTCGGCAGCGAGCTTGGTTGTATCTGCCATAAATACCATTTCTCCCATGTTGAGTTTTATATGTAACCATCAGCAAAGCGCGCGCCTTTGCCAACTAATTACCTTGTTTTCGATGCAATTCGATTGATGTGCATCATGAGGTAGAGTCTTTCTTCGTCTATAAGTTCCCGCCCCGTCAGTCGGCTGAGAACAGAAGCAATATCATCGGCGCACATTGATGCCACCGGATATTCTTTTTTGAGCGAGAGGTACATCTTGCGGTTGTCGCTCACGATGCTTTCGCCAGAGTTCAACCTATTGAATAAGTACTGAAGATGGGTTGCGAACCTTGCGTAATCGAAACCTTCCCGATCAACTTGAATGCCAAGCCGATTTTCAACAGCAACGGTTGACTCCTCCAGAACACGATCGTAGATATCCGCGCTAAACTCTTTAACTACTTCGCATGAGTCCGAATCGGCCATGTTATTGATAAACGCCATGGCAATTCCAACTGCCTCATGAGCTGGAAGCCTAACGTTAAGACGTTTCCTGATTATCTTAAGTGCATACTCGCCGATTCTAAATTCGACGGGATATTGTTGGCGGACATCAAACGATAAAGGCATGCGGACAACGATATTTTGCTCTTTGCGCTTAACCGCATACGCGATATGGTCCGCAAGGATAAACGGCAAATTAGGGCTCACCTCATAAGACAGCAAACCTGTCGACATATCAATAACATCCGAGGTAAGCTCGAGAAGCTCGTCGGGGACCTCGTCAACGAGAGCGATGTAGCGAGAGCTAACGTTATAAAACGTTCGTTGAATCTCCGAAAGAGGGACCTCGTCTTCGACATTCTTAAACCCCAGACCACGGCCGAATGCAACCAACTGTCTGCCATTTCCATCGACGCAGAGGACAGCGCTGGTATTAATTCGTTTAACAATTTCCATGTGTCCCCCCCTAAACAGAACAAGGCTCCCGAAGCAGAATCCGACAATCAATGTCGACAGATGCTGCTTCAGGAGCCTTGCCTGAATATCACTCTGAGGACTAGTTTAAGCGAGCTAGTGCTAATGACCTCGAATAAACACTTCTAAACAGTTAAACGGTCGATATCTCCGTGTGAACGGTTTGGAGGCAGAGGGCGGCCCTATGCCTGCTGATAGTGCAGGTGCTTCTCGTCGATATCGGCCAGGTCGCGGTCGAGATAACGACGCGCAAGCCAGTTGGCCATGGGGAGGTTCTGGTCCAGGTAGTTGCCGCACTCCTCGGGAGCAGCGCCGGGGACATCGCCCTCAAAGCCGGCGACAAACTCGAACAGCTCACGCACGAGCGGCAGGATCTCCTCGCTCGTCACCTCGCCAAACACGACGAGGTAAAAGCCCGTGCGGCAGCCCATGGGCCCAAAGTAGACGATACGGCTCGACCACTCGGCATGGTTGCGAAGGAAGGTGGCGCCCAGATGCTCAATGGTGTGGCACTCGGCCGTGTTCATGACTGGCTCCTTGTTGGGCGTGGTCAGGCGCAGGTCAAAGGTGGTGACGGCGGCGCCGGTCGCCGGATCGCGGTCGATGCGGCTCACATACACGCCGGGCTCAAGCAGCAGATGGTCAACGGAAAAACTTGCAATGCGCTCCATGGCAGTTCCTCTCGGTAGTCAATTTGGGACGGGGCTCTTTTAGCTGGTTCGAATGGTCGCACCAATCATACCAGTCAAAAAAGCCCCGTCCCAAATGAGCTGCCCGGGACGGGGATCAATGAGTTTTTAATCCCCGTCTCAGAATAATCATGCTAGGCGGTGTACGCGATTGTAGATTTCACGGCATGGCGCCAGCCGGCGATCTTTTTGGCGCGCTCGTCGGCGGACATGGTGGACTCCACGATGCCGCGGGCGCCGTAGACGTCGACGACGTCGCGCGTGTACATGCCCAGCGCAATGCCGCAGGCCCAGGCCGCGCCCAGACCGCTCATCTCGTCGTTGCTCGCGATGCGAATGGGCGAGCCAACCAAGTCGCTCTCAAACTGCATCAGGTACGCATCGCGCGTGGGACCGCCGTCAACACGAAGTTCGGCCAGCGCCGCGCCCGAATCCTCGACCATCGCATCAATCACGTCAAAGATCTGATAGGCGATCGACTCGTCGGCGGCCTTCACGAACTCCGCGCGACCCGTGGTGCGCGTCATGCCAAAGACGCAGCCCTCGGCGTCACTCGCCCAGTGCGGCGCGCCCAGACCGGTAAACGCCGGCACAAAGTAGACGCGGCTCGCCGGATTGGCGGCGTAGCACAGGTCGGTAACTTCCTCGGGGTTATTGATGAGCTCCAGATCGTCGCGCAGCCACGTCTTGACGGCGCCGGCGTAGCTCACGTTGCCCTCGAGCACGTACTCGGTCACGCCGTCCATGCGCCATGCGAGCGAGCTCGAAAGCCCGTGCGAGCTGGCGACGAACTCGTCGCCGACGTTCATCATGACCGAGCTGCCGGTGCCATAGGTCGCCTTGGCCATGCCGCGGCTATGGCAGCCCTGCGCAAACAAGGCGGCATGGCTGTCGCCGAGCACGCCGTGAATGGGCACGGGTGCCGGCAAAAAGCCGTCCAGGTCCGTCGTGCCAAAGAGACCGTCGGAATCGGTCACCTGCGGCAGGCAGGCCGGATCGATGCCAAAAGCCTCGCACACCGGCTCGCTCCAGCAGCCACGGCGCAGGTCGAAGAGCTGCGTGCGGCTGGCATTGGACCAGTCGCAGCGGAACTCCGCGCCGCCCGTGAGCGTCCAGACCACCCAAGCATCGATGGTGCCCAGACACAGCTCGCCCGCCGCCGCGGCCTCGGCAGCCGCCGGAACGTTCGCGAGGATCCAAGCCATCTTGCCCGCCGGATAGTAGGGCGAGAGCACCAGACCCGTCGTATCACGCACCAGCTCGGCCACACCCTCGCGCGCGGCCAGCTTGTCGCACAGCTCGCGGGCGCGGGCGCACTGCCACACCACGGCGTCGCACAGCGGCTCGCCCGTTGTGCGGTTCCAGGCAACGGTGGTCTCGCGCTGGTTGGAGATGCCGATGCCGGCGACGTCGGCCGGGTCGACCCCGGTCTCCTCCACCACGGCACGCGCCACGGCCAGCACGTTAGCGGCGATCTCGGCTGGATCATGGCTCACCCAACCGGCCTCGTTGACAATCTGGCGATGCGAGCGATCGGCACGATGAATCAGGTGGCCGCCCTCGTCCACCAGCAGCGCCTTGGTGCCCTGCGTGGATTGATCGATACCGATGATGTATTTACTCATGTACTCTCCCATTCCTTCCGTCAAATCGAAGATAACCTGGCGGACAAGGAGCGAGCGGCCGTCAAGTGCCACAGATTGCCGTGAAAGAGGAGCGCCGCGTACTCTGTGTACGCAAGCGACGGTTTGAACGGCAAGGTGCGGTGCTTGGCGGCCGCGCAGCGTCTGTTTCTACTAGTTGCCAAGGAACTCGGCGACCGTCTTTGCAATTCCGGCACCCGTCAGGCCGTAGTGCGCAAAGACCTCGGGACTCGTGCCGGTGATGACCGGCGCGTCGGGCAGGCTTAGGCACTTAACCGGACGCGGGCAATGCTCGCCCACAACCTGCGCGACCATGGAGCCCAGGCCGCCGAAGGGGCTGTGCTCCTCGACGGTCACGACGGCGCGCGTGGCGCCGGCGGCCTCGATCACGGCCTCGGCGTCGAGCGGCTTGACGCAGTACATGTCGAGCACCGTTGCCGAGATTCCCTGCTCGGCCAACAGATCGGCGGCGTCCACGGCATGGCGGACCATCTCGCCGGTGGCGACAATCGTCACATCGGTGCCGCGACGTACCCAGGTGGCACGGTCCATCTGGAACGGGCACTCGTCCTCGGTATACACGTCCTCGACCGGGTTGCGACCCACGCGGATGTAGGCCGGCTTGTTGTCGGCAACCAGGGCGCGCACGAGCTCGGCGGTCTGGAAACGATCGCTCGGCAGATATACGCGCATGTTGGGAATCGCGCTCATGGCAGCGATATCCTGTGCGGAGTGATGGCTCATGCCCAAGGCGCCGTAGGACACGCCGCCCGAGATACCGATAAGCTTGACGTTGGTGTTGGAGTACGAGACATCGACCTTGCACTGCTCATACGAGCGCGTGGTCACAAAGGACGCCGGCGAGGCGGCCCAGGCCTTCTTGCCGCACGAAGCCATGCCGGCGGCGATACTCACCAGGTCCTGCTCGGCGATGCCGACCTCAATGGACTGCTGGGGATACTGATCGAAGAACGGCGTGAGCGATGCGGAGCCGCGGGAGTCGGAGCACAGGACGACGATGTCCTTATCGGTCTCGGCGGCCTCGAGCAGCGTGTCGCAGATAACCTTGCGGTTGGCGATCTTGTTAGCCATTGATGGCCTCCTTATGGGCAGCGAAATCGGCGATGATCTGGGCATATTCCTCATCGTTGGGCAGGTGATGATGCCAGGCGGCCTTGTCCTCCATAATGGGCGAGCCATAGCCCTTCACCGTGTTGAGGATGATGACCGTGGGCTTACCCTTGGTCTCGGCGGCCAGCGTCAGCGCGGCATCGATGGCCTGGACGTCGTTGCCCGGAATGGACAGCACGTTCCAACCGAAGGCGGCCCAGCGCTCCTCCTGCGAATCCTGCTTCATGACGTCCTCGGTGCTACCGCTGATCTGCAGGCGGTTGCGGTCCACGAGCGCGCACAGGTTATCGAGCTGGTAGTTGCCGCCGCTCATGGCGCCCTCCCAGACCGAGCCCTCGGCAAGCTCGCCGTCGCCCATGATGGTGTAGACGCGGTAGTCGCGGCCGTCCATCTTGCCGGCAAGTGCCATGCCCACGGCCACGGGCAGACCGTGACCCAACGAGCCGGAGTTCATCTCGATGCCCTTGAGCTTGTTGTTGGGGTGGCCGATGTAGGGGCTGCCAAACTTGGAGAAGCGGGCCTTGACGTCGTCGAGGTCCAGATAGCCCTCGTGG
Organism: uncultured Collinsella sp.; assembly: GCA_902490245.1. Classification (GTDB taxonomy): domain Bacteria; phylum Actinomycetota; class Coriobacteriia; order Coriobacteriales; family Coriobacteriaceae; genus Collinsella. The sequence continues at coordinate 1,858 of CABUDB010000060.1, read as the reverse complement.
CACAGCACCGCGTAGTAGGCCTCCATGGCGTGGCCCTTAGAGAGCACAAAGCGGTCGCGGTTGGGGTCGTCGACGGTCTCGGGCGAAATGTTGAGGTGGTTGGCATAGAGGGTCATGAGGGCGTCGATCACCGACATGTCGCCGCCGATGTGGCCGCCGGCGCCAGCCATGATGATATCGACGCAATCGCGGCGAAGATCCCAACGCAGGGACTCAAGCTCTTCGATAGTTGCCATTTCTACTCTCCTCGCAGGTAGGCTTTGACGTCTTCTTCAATCGGGTCGTATAGGTCGGGCTGGATGCCGATGTACTTGCACGCCTCGTAGAGCACCGGCACCACGTTGGCGTGAATGGCGACGCAGTGGTGAATGTAGGGGCCCTCGACGATCTTGGCCTCGAGGCGCTTGAGGTTTTCGACCTCAACCCACAGGTAGGTGCCCATGCCGGCCGGCCCGTCGATACCGCGGGCGTTGCCGAGCAGCAGCGAATACTCGCCGTTGTCGCCATCAAAGCGGGCAAGGGTGAGGTCGCCGTGCTTGGCCTCGGCCGTCAGCGCGCCGGGGTGATCGAAAGCCAGCGGATAGGTGAGCTTGGGCTTGACGGCCGCGCAGCTGCAGGGCCAGGGGCCGCAGTGCTGCAGCAGCTCGCCGTTCTCGTTATCGGGATGGCGCACGGTCCAGTCGGCGAACATGCCGCGGTGACGGCCCAGGTCGGCGGCCTCGACCATCAGCGCGGTAATGGCGCCATGGATATCGGTCTCGCACACGACGGGGATACCCATCTCATTGAGGATGGCGTTGGCGGCGCAGGGCATAATGCCCAGCTCGTCCTGCAGGGCGTTCCAGCACTGGATGGCGCCGGCGCTGCAGCCGTACTTATCGACCAGGCGCTTCATGGCGATAGCAAGCCCTGCGACCGCGGGGACCTTGTCCTCGGGGATGCAGATCTCAAAGCTGTCGCGAATGTGGTCGAGCATGGCGGCCATGGCCTGCTCGTCGGCCTGGGCGTCGCGCACGGCCTGAACAAGTTCGGTCATGGGGATAGGCGAAAGCTGAATATTGAACTTCTCGAGCAGCTCGCCCTCGTTGCACATGGTGGACCAGAAGTCGAACGGACGGGTGGCCATCTGCAGGATGCGGGTGTGCTTGAAGGTCTTGACCACGTTGCACACGGCCAAAAAGTCCCAGACGCCGCGCTCGAACTCGGGATCGGTCAGGCGGCAGTTGGTCATATAGGTGAAGGGAACCTGGAAGCGGCGCAGGACCTTGCCGGTGGCAAACAGGCCGCACTGGCTATCGCGCAGACGGGTGCCGTCGGGCTCGGGGCGCTCGTCGCGCGGACCCCACAGCAGCACGGGCAGGCCGAGCTCACGGGCAAGGCGGGCGCAAACGTACTCGGTACCAAAGTTGGCGTGACACAGCATGATGCCGTCGACGCCCTCGGCGCGGAACTTCTTGACGATAGGCTCGATATGACTGTCGTCAAACAGCAGGCCCTCGTCGTTGATGTCGTCGATGTCCACAATGTCGACGCCGATCTCGCGCAGGCGATCAGCCGTCAGGCCGCGATACTTGATCGCGTCCGGCGCGCTAAAGATGCTGCGGCGCGTGGGCACAAAGCCGAGCTTGATCTTATCCATGTACGTCCTCCCCTAGTCACATGTTCAGTAAACAGACGCGTGTTTCGTTTTGTTCTGTTTACTAACTGTTTTACTATTCTGTTTAGGAGTTTAGCGCGAAATACCCGTGGACGGTAGAGAATTCAGCCTAAACGGTATGTAAACAAACTGAACATACAAGGAGAACAAAAAAGGGTCCCGAAGGACCCCCTTTTTGAACGGTGTTGCACTTACTGCCCT
>CABUDB010000059.1 GCA_902490245.1 uncultured Collinsella sp. | reverse complement strand
GCCGGGCCCTTACGCCAGCACGCCGAAGAACGCGCCGACGATGCCCACGACCATGGTGGCCACGATCAGCACCATGGGGTTGATCTTCTTGGACAGCAGCCAGTAGTACAGCCAGAAGGCGAGCATGCCGAGCATGCCGGGCATGATGCCGTCCAGGATGTCCTGGAGGGTCTGGGCGTCCTCGCCCGAGCCGATGGCCACCGGGATGCTGGCCCAGAACATGTCCTTGCACATGGCGCCCACGACCATGACGCCCACGATTCCCACGCAGGTCATGATCTTCTGCATGAGGCCGGTCCTCTGGGCCTCGTCCAGGAAGCCCACGCCCAGCTCGTAGCCCTTGACGGCGCCCCAGACGCGCAGCGCGAAGCCGGGGACGTTGTAGATCAGCAGGAAGGCGATGGGGCCGAAGGGGTTGCCGGCCTGGCACAGGCTGATGCCCACCGCGGCGGCCACCACGCGCAGCGTCGACAGGAAAATGGAGTCGCCGATGCCGGACAGCGGGCCCATGAGGGCGGCCTTGACGTCGTTGACGCTCTCGGGCTCGATCTCGCCGCGGGCGACCTTCTCCTCCATGGCCATCGCGATGCCGCCGACGAACGGGGCGAACTGGACGGTGATGTTGAAGAAGGCGCAGTGGCGGTGCAGGGCCTCGGCGTAGTCGTCGGGGCGGCCGGCGTAGATCTTCTTGAGCATGTTGGCGACCATCAGGCAGAAGGCGATGTTCATCTGCTTGTAGTAGGTCCAGGAGAACTCCATGCCCAGGGCGCCGACGTTGACGGCGCTCCTGACGAGGTCGGAGCGCGTGATCTTGTTCTCGGGACTAGAAGTCATCGTCCTCATCCCCTTCCGCGGAGAGCTGGGGCTGGGCTCCGCCCAGGCCGAGCAGGTCGAACTTGTCGATGCCGATGATGATGGCGATCAGGGCGACGCCCAGGACGGGCACGTTGGCGTAGGAGCACAGCAGGAAGCCCAGGAAGTAGAAGGGCACGAGCTGCTTGGTGAGCACCAGGCGGCCGAGCATGGCGAAGCCCATGGCCGGCAGGATGTTGGCGGAAACGCCAAAGCCGTCGATGATGAAGGGCGGGATGAAGTCGAGCAGGCCCTGGATGGCGTCGGAACCCAAGTAGAACGCGCCGGCACAGAGCAGGAAGTACTCGATGCAGCCCCAAATTCCAATTCCCCAATGAACGGCATAGATGCCTTTGAGGTTTCCCTTGAGAGCAAACTTGTCTGCCATGTCGACAAACACGGGGAACAAGGCGTTGGTAATATTACCAATCGTCAGCGAAAGGACGGCGATGGGCATGGCAAGCGCGATAGCCGTCTCGGTACCCTGACCGAGCTGAATGGCAAACGCACAGGCGAGCACGCCACCGACGGTTTCGTTGGGCGGCACGTAAGCGCCGATGGAGATCGAGCCCATAAACAGCAGCTCAAGGCTTGCACCTACGGCAAGACTGGTCTGTAGGTCCCCCAGGACCAGGCCCACGAGCGGGCACAGGACGATGGGGCGGAACGCATAGAGCGAACCGAGCTGGTAGTCGAGACATCCAAACGCTCCGACTAAGCCGACGAGGATTGCTTGGGTAAGCATAGTTCCTCCCAATTAGGAATCTCGAACCGTCGCCACTCCCGTCGCGCGCGTTGTTGATATCAATTCCGGGAGTTCGATTACACGGCTCGAAGCGTACCTGGTGTGCTGCTAACACCCATGCCAGGTACAAATGATTTGATACCAATTATAGGTATGCAGGTTCTTGCTATTTAATACCACTCGCTCAGCGGGGTGTTTTTTACCGTAAACGGCAGACGTATCCCATCAGGCACGCTCTTTGTTTCGATGGCGGACAAGCGCCACCAAAAAGCCATCGCCAAAGGCATCGGATGCCAAGTTGGCTACAATCACCAAAACGATAATCGCCGCGCCCAAAAACTCGTTCCAGTGAAAGACCTCGCCAAAGAGGAGCGCCGACCAGCAGGGAGCGAGCACGACCTCGCTCATGCAGACCAAGTTGGCCGCAAACGCGTTGGTGCGCGCAATCCCCTTGGCATACAGCACGCTCGCAAGACCACTGCAAAAAAGGCCATGCACCAGCATGAGCCCCCACTCAAATGGTCTCACGGAGTCTAGGGCACCAGCAAAATAGACGATCGGCAGCATCGAGATACCGCAGGAGATGAGCGAGGACACCATGGGCGACGCATCGGGGCGAGAGTTCAAAAAGAAGCACAGCCCAAAGGCGGCGCCCGAAATGATGGCAAGCAGGTTGCCGAGCATGCCCTCGGCACTCAAATCACCTAAAAAGAAAAGTCCCATACCCGTAAAAGCAACCACCACGGAGGCAATCTTCGCAGGCGAAGGCAACGTGCGTGTCGCGAGCGATTGATACACGATAACGAAAATCATCGAGGTGTACTGCAAAACGATCGCGTTGCCGACCGTCGTGAGCTGGTTGGCAAAGTTAAACGTGGTGCCCGTCACGAAGTTGCAGACGGCCACAAGGGCAATAAGACGGCTGACGCGGAGAACAGGCCTGCCGACGAGCAGAATAAAGAGCGCCATAAATATTGCCGTGACGGCACCAATCAAAAGAGCTGACTGCGAATTGGCGTGAACGAGGATGCCGATAAAGCTCCACAAGAGCGCCGTGCCAAATAGATACATCGCCCCGCTCACGCCATTATCGGGTGGATTGTCAGATCGAATCACGAAGCACCTCCAGCTAGCTTTCGGTAATAAAAAACGGCGACCGCAATGGGTCGCCGTTTCCCTTGGGGGCAGATAATAGGCCGGGCCCTTACGCCAGCACGCCGAAGAACGCGCCGACGATGCCCACGACCATGGTGGCCACGATCAGCACCATGGGGTTGATCTTCTTGGACAGCAGCCAGTAGTACAGCCAGAAGGCGAGCATGCCGAGCATGCCGGGCATGATGCCGTCCAGGATGTCCTGGAGGGTCTGGGCGTCCTCGCCCGAGCCGATGGCCACCGGGATGCTGGCCCAGAACATGTCCTTGCACATGGCGCCCACGACCATGACGCCCACGATTCCCACGCAGGTCATGATCTTCTGCATGAGGCCGGTCCTCTGGGCCTCGTCCAGGAAGCCCACGCCCAGCTCGTAGCCCTTGACGGCGCCCCAGACGCGCAGCGCGAAGCCGGGGACGTTGTAGATCAGCAGGAAGGCGATGGGGCCGAAGGGGTTGCCGGCCTGGCACAGGCTGATGCCCACCGCGGCGGCCACCACGCGCAGCGTCGACAGGAAAATGGAGTCGCCGATGCCGGACAGCGGGCCCATGAGGGCGGCCTTGACGTCGTTGACGCTCTCGGGCTCGATCTCGCCGCGGGCGACCTTCTCCTCCATGGCCATCGCGATGCCGCCGACGAACGGGGCGAACTGGACGGTGATGTTGAAGAAGGCGCAGTGGCGGTGCAGGGCCTCGGCGTAGTCGTCGGGGCGGCCGGCGTAGATCTTCTTGAGCATGTTGGCGACCATCAGGCAGAAGGCGATGTTCATCTGCTTGTAGTAGGTCCAGGAGAACTCCATGCCCAGGGCGCCGACGTTGACGGCGCTCCTGACGAGGTCGGAGCGCGTGATCTTGTTCTCGGGACTAGAAGTCATCGTCCTCATCCCCTTCCGCGGAGAGCTGGGGCTGGGCTCCGCCCAGGCCGAGCAGGTCGAACTTGTCGATGCCGATGATGATGGCGATCAGGGCGACGCCCAGGACGGGCACGTTGGCGTAGGAGCACAGCAGGAAGCCCAGGAAGTAGAAGGGCACGAGCTGCTTGGTGAGCACCAGGCGGCCGAGCATGGCGAAGCCCATGGCCGGCAGGATGTTGGCGGCAACGCCAAAGCCAGCAAGGACAAAGTCGGGGATAAAGTCGAGCATACCCTGGATAGCGTCAGCACCCAGATAGAACGACAGCGAGCACAGCAGGAACGCCATGATGCAACCGGTGGAACCGATCAGGAAGTGCATCGCATAGACACCCTTAAGGTTGCCCTGGCCGGAGAAGACGTCGGCGCGGTCAACCAGGATCGGCAGGGCGGCGTTGAGGATGTTCTTGATGGCAAGGCACAGCGTGGCGATGGGCATGGCGAGCGCAATGGCAGCCTCGGTGCTCTGGCCGAGCTGGATAGCGAAGGCGCAGGCGAGCACGCCGCCGATCGTCTCATCGGGCGGCACGTAGGCGCCGATGGAGATCGAGCCCATGAACAGCAGCTCCAGGCTCGCACCGATCGCGAGACCAGACTGCAGGTCCCCCAGGACCAGGCCCACGAGCGGGCACAGGACGATGGGGCGGAACGCGTAGAGCGTACCGAGCTGGTAGTCGAACTTACCAAATGCGGCGATAAGTCCGATGAGGATTGCTTGGGTAAGCATACATCCCCCTTTCCATATAGGACACTACGAAGAGCTCAGACTCTTCGAATTCAAACGCCTAGAGCACGCTGGCGCAGTCAACCTTGGGGTCATCGGCCAGAGGTCGAATCTCGACCTCAATGCCACGATCCAGCATCTCGCGCACATCGGCTTCCTCGGCCGCGGTCAGGAAGATCTGACGAGAGACCTGACGAGCATCGGGACGCTTCTCGTCCTTGGGCTTGGTGTTGCCCAGGTTGACCGACTTGATCTGCGGGCAGCCCTCAACAAGCTGCTTTGCCTCAGCGATAGTGGCGACACAGATGATCATCTTGTACTTGTCGGTCACGCCCGAGTTGATAGCTTCGATTGCATGCTCCATATCTTTGATGACGAGCTTGCAGCCGGCAGGCTTGCCCATCTTGAGCGTCGTCTTCCACACCGGGTCGTTGGCGACCTTATCGCCCACGCAGAAAATGCAGTTGGAGCCGAGGCCCTGAACCCAGGAAACTGCGACCTGGCCATGAAGCAGGCGATGGTCAACGCGAAGTAGCTGAATCATAATGTGACCCCCCAAAGGTCTTGCGCCGTCTTACGGCATGTCAATAGGTGCTGCGGATTAGAACTCTTCTTCCTCGTCGTCATCGACCAATAAGTCGTTGACAAACTTCACGCGCGTATCGTCCGCAGCGACGATGGCGCGAATCGTCTCCTCAACCGGCGCCGACTCGTCAGAGAACAGCAGCTGGATGAGCAGAGGAAGGTTCATGTTGGTAACGAGGTACGTGCGGGGACGCGTCTGGACGATCTTGGTGAACTCGTTATTGACGCTGCCGCCAAAGAGATCGGTGCAGACAACGACATCATCGTCGGCAGACATGCCCGCCAGCAGTTTTTGGGCCTCCTCGGCCACGTCCATGCGGTCATCGACGAACATCGAAAGATCGTGGACGTTGTCGCGCGCGCCCGAGAGCAGCTCGACGCTCTCCTTGATGCCGGTAGCGAAGTGCGCATGGCTGGCGATGATGTACTGTCTCATTCTGTGTTCCTCTCAATAGCCCGGCACGTTCCCGCACCCGTTTTCTTTAGTAGTCGAACTGGTGATAGTAGCGACGATACTTGAGGTTGTGCTTGGTGACCGTCTCGTAGTAGCGAGCCAGGCGGTCGGTCACGAGCACCGTCAGAATCCACGGGGAGACGATGACGCGGAACTCGTCGTCAAGGCCCGGGATCGCGAACTCGGCGGTGTCGATGATGTTGATGTCGGTGTCGCCGGTCACGCCGCGGGTCAGGAACGCGCGGACGCGCTCGTCGAGCTTGCGGTTCTCGTCCTCGCCCATGAACAGGAAGACCGGGACGCCCGGCTCCACGAGCTCGAGGGTGCCGTGGAAGAAGTCGGCCGAGGAGATGTAGCGGGTGCGCTTCCACTGCATCTCCTCGAGGATGCACATCGAGAACAGGATCGTCTCGCCCCACAGGGCGCCGGAACCGATGAACATGGTGTAGGGGGCCAGGGCGTACTTCTTGGCGAGCTCCTCGGCGCGCGGCTCGAAGCTCTTGCGGATGTCGACCAGGTGGGTCCAAACATCCTTGGTCTGCTCAATAAACTTGTCGAACTGCGGGAAGCAGCCGCGGCGGTTGAGCAGGCGCAGGCCGAAGCAGTCGGCGAGGTAGTAGCCCATCTCGCAGCCACCGTTACCATGATCGGACGCCATCTTGACGCAGTTCTCGGCGCCGACAGCCTGGCCGATGGGGCCCTCGGGCTTGGTCATGGCGTAGACACGAATGCCCTTTTCCTTCATCTTCTTGACGGCCTCGAGGACCTCGGGGGTGGTGCCGGACTCGGAGGCGGTGAGCACGACGGACTTCTCGGTCATGCGCTTGTGGCCCATGACGTTCCACTCGGCGGCGTGGATCAGGTAGACCTCGAGGTCGCGGTCGCCGAACTTGTTCATGAGGTACTCGAGCTGCATGAGCTCGTCCCAGGTGCCGCCGACGCCCATCAGGAACACGGCGTCGTAGCCCTCGTCGGCGACCTTGTCGGCAAGGGCGGTCATCTTCTTGCCGGTCTCGTAGAGCGCCTTGCCGTCCTCGAGGTAGCCCTCCTGGTCGAAATGCATGATCTCGATCTTCTCGGTTTCCTTCATTTGTCTCTCCTTTCTGGGGTTGTCTCCACATCCCCCATGCCAACGGGCATCAAAACCCGCTTACATTCCGTAACACTCGGCCGCTTTGGCCTTAAGCGCATTGACTGACTCTTCGTAGCCCTCTGCCTTGACCTCCATCTGTTTGGAGACGGCATCGAGATACGGGTGCACGTCCCATGACTTCAGACGCTCGGCGATTATGGCCGCAATCGTCTGGAAGAACACAAGATTGGGAATTGCGCTGAGCAGCGGAGCCACCTGAGGCACCGCAACCTCGTGAGCCCTACCCCTGGGATGGGCCGTGAGCAGCACTGTTTTTGTCGTAACGTTCGATAGCGCATCGGCGATATCCGCAAGACGCTCCGACCCCTGCGGATCGTCAACGATAAACACCAGGTAGCTTGGGGTTATCTGCATCTCGGGACCGTGGACGAACTCCTCGCCCTCGTGATGCATGGCAGGAATCTTGATGGTCTCGCTCAGCTTGAGGGCTGCCTCTTCGGCAACGCCATAGTTGGGGCCGTTGCCGACGACCATGGCGGGCATGTGCTCAGAAAGCTCGAGCATGTGATCTTGGACATATGCCTCGGCGATCTTGCACATCACGGCATTGGCCTGGATAGCCTCGCGCAGGCCGTCAAGACGCTGGGCAACGCCCTTGGCGTCAATCGTTCCGCGCGCCTGGCCGCCGTAAATACCAAAGAGCACCAGGTACTCAACGAGAACCTCGACGCCCAGAGTCACAAAGTCCACCGACTCGACACCCACACCGTAGTCAAGAACGATGTCAGCGTGTTCCTTGATGGGTGCCTCGACGTTTGCCGTGAGCGCAACTGCAGCCATATCGTGCGCGCGCATGTAATCAAGAGCCGCGATCGTATTGGTCGAATAGCCGCTCTGCGAAACGGCAATGTTGAGCGCATGCTGCGGATAGGTGTGTTCAAAATCGACGAAGGCCTCGGGCGTCACAACGGACACCTGCATTTGCAGGGTATCTTGCAGGTAATCGCGGGCGCAATCGGCGGCATGGCGCGACGAACCCGAAGCAACGATGCGCAGCGCGTCAAAAGAACCGGACTGGAAAATATCAACGAGCTGCGCTACCAGCTCAGACGAACGCTCGAGGTTCTCTCCCATACGCACATGGGCAAGCTGAACGTAATCGAGCATCTTCATCGTCTCACCTCGTAACAAATCATTAGTATTTGATACCAATCACAGTTACAGGTTACGGCTTTTTTATACCTCTTTGTCGATTAATTTGTCCCCATCGGCGAACGGTCGATTTTGAGCCATGTAAGGTCGTATATGCAGTCTGCTCAACAAATCAAAATTCCGTCAGCTTTTCAGCCCGTTATGCAAAAAACCAGCTAGTACGTATAGGTATATCCACCCGCATCACCGCGGTTAAACGACTTGACGTACTCGATCGCCTGGCCGCTCGCATCGAAGCTCACGCACTCAAGCGTCAAGGCAAGATCGCCCTGCTCCAGTCCAAGCAGGCCGGCATCTCGCGCGCCCAGCGCTTCGATATCGAGCTTTTCCTGTGCCATGACCGGCTTTCGGCCCAACATCTCATAGGTCTCGTACAAACTGAAGACCGACACGTCAATATCTTCGATTGTGGGAAACAGCAGGCACGGGATGAACGCCATCTCAATCGATACGGGATCGCCGTTGACGCAGTTCAAACGCCGAATCGAATACAGTAAATCGTCCTCGGCAATGCCAAACAGGTTGGCATAATATGGACCCGCATAACGCTTGGAACGCGCGAGGATGCGGACGGACGGCTCGCCGCCCGAAGCACGAACCGATTCGCGAAAGCCTCCCGTTCGCTCGTAGGCAACGGGCACTTTCTGTGCCACAAACGCGCCCTTTCCGCCGACGCGGCGAATCTGCCCACGCCGAACCAGCTCATCGAC
>CABUDB010000058.1 GCA_902490245.1 uncultured Collinsella sp. | reverse complement strand
GAGGCCCGAGCAGATGTGCTCGCCCGAATGCTGCTGCATGTGGTCAAAGCGGCGCCCTCCCTCATTACCGATATACGTGCCCATGTTGCCCAGACTGCCCACGCCACTATAGGTCGCCTCGATAGAAAACACGAAGGTATCGCCCATATATACGGCCTCGAATGGCGAGACTGACGAGGGAAGGACTAGCTGGGCACGTTTGGTGTTGTTGCCATCGGTCAGATCGATTGCCGTTATGCCGTAGTAGACGCCCTCGTCGTTGCGGACACGCGGCGAGATGGTCAAAATGCCGTCGCTCGCGCGTGGGGCCGACGCAAAGCGGCCCGTCGATTTCCAAATTGTCTCGGCCTTAGATTCATCAAGCGAGCGACGATAGCAAAACGAATCGTTACTCGTTTTATTGCCGCCTGCCGAAGGCATTTTATACCAGATGACTGATGACCCGAACGCCGTAAACAGGGGCGGATCGTAGTCCTTGCCACCTCGATCGAGCTCAACCACGTCGCCAGAGAGCGAAGCGCCCGACAGATTTTGAGCGTAGAGCTTCCACGATGAATTGGCAAAGTTCATCTCAACCCACGCAAACACGCCATCGCCGGCACGGACATCGTAAAAAGCATATCCCGTGCCCTCGATAGGATCCTCAATTAATGTGGTAAGTGAGCCATCGCCCAGGTTGAGCACACCGAGTGTGTTGGCGTGCAGTGCCGATGCGGGCGCCATCATTGCCGCAGCATAGTCACCCTCGCAGTAGTACAGCAATGTGCCCAGCGGCAGCGTCCACGATGCCGCCGGCTCAAGATCGATGTCGACTGCCTCGTACTCATCCGTAATCGAGATGATCTTGGAATCGTCCTTGATAACCTGCGGCTCGCCAGCGGCATCATCACTGGTGCCTGTTTTTTTCGAACATCCGGCAAGCACCGTGGCAGCGCCCGCGGCAGCTCCACCGAGTACAAAGCCGCGGCGCGATATTCCGTTCTTGATGTGGTCGACGATACCCATTAGGCGATCTCGGCGCGGGCGGCCTCGATAGCGCGCGTAAGCTGATCGGCGCAAGAGGTCTTCTTCATGCCGCAGGTATTGCCGGCAAGAACCTCGATCACACGGTCGGCAGGAGCGCCCTCGACCAGTTTGGAGATGGCCTTGAGGTTGCCATCGCAGCCGCCGGTAAACTCGACGCCCAGTACCTTGCTGCCGTCGTCGGAAAGATTGAGATGGATATTGCGAGAGCACACGCCCTGAGGCTTGTAGTCAAAGCTAATCATTGAGATCCCCTCTCATAGAGAAATTTCAGATGTCTATTATCCCCGCCCGGGCCGATATAGTATCGCGGGCACCGATTCAACATCCTACGATGCACAAACCGGTGACTGCAATACTAACGATTCGCGTCCTGAGCGTGAACTTCACGCTTCTCTTGATACATGTTATGGTCGGCAACGCGGTATATCTCGGCTAGCGTACAGCCGGGTGTCTCTACCGTCGCGATGCCAAATGACGCGCTGACGGCCAGCGCGTCATCGCTCGCCGCAGCAAGACCGCGGCGAAGATCTTGCACCAATTGACGCGCGGACTCGCGATCAGTGTAGGGGCATATCAACAAAAACTCATCTCCACCAACGCGCATGGGCACAAACTTCTCGCCTGCCACCTGCCTCAATACAGACGCCGTACGCCGCAGCAACTCATCGCCCATTTCGTGACCGTAAAGATCGTTGGTGCGCTTGAGGTGGTTGCAGTCCATCATGATCACACTCACGGGCAGGGATTTGTTCACCGAGTCATCGCCAAGGGACTCAAGGTAATTTCTATTGCGAAGCCCCGTCAGTTTGTCCTGAAAAGAAAGCTCTTCGGCGCGCTTTGCCATCGAGATGTTATGCGTCGCCACGACGACCGATTCCAGTCGGCCCCGCTCATCGCGACGCTGCGGAACAACCTGCAGCGAATACCAAGCACCTCGGCAATCTCGCACCTCGGCATCCAAGTGCGGCACGCCCTCCATACGGTCCCGAAGCGTACTTGTATCTATAAGCTCCATGACCACTTCGCGGCTTTCGGGACTCACAACGTCTCGACAAACCGTGTCCAAAAAGTCATATGCCTCGGTATGCTCAGCAAATATTTTCGCCATCGACGGCGACATGTTAATTCCCTCGATCTCGAGTGTATCGAGATGCAACAGGAAGGTCGACTCATACGCAGAACTGATGGCATTGATGATGCCGAGCTGCTTGTCCTTTTCGGCCAAGTTGCGACGGTCGGCAATAGTGCGCACCAACAGCACTACGACCCAAAACGCCAGGCACGCCAGCACGCCGGCAGCGACAAATGCAATCCTGCCAGACATGACCTCAGATTTGGGGTAGAGCGCAAACAGGCGGTAGTCCTTATACGCCGCACGCACGGCATACCAGGTAGTTCCCTGATATTCGACGCGCGTTAGGCCTTCGTCTTTCCAGTCAGTTCCGCTATCGGCAAGAAGTCGGGCAAGGGCAATATCGACGGTCGAATCGTTTGAGGATACGATTTGCGCATCGCGCATCACGAGCACCGTTGGACCCTGATGGAACGTGTTGTTCACGAGCACGTCGGCGATAACGTATGAATAGTCATCGGAGGGCTCAGCCGCAAGCGATTGATACCCCAACGCCACCCCATCACCGTACGGAATGGCACTCACGGCAAAGTCGACGCCGCGACGCTCTACGACGGTCGAGTAGGACACTTTAGAGCCTCGATACATCGATGCGACCGGCGAACAGGCCAGCTCCTCTCGCCACAGCATCAGTGGATCGCGACCGTCAGTATCGTAATGAGCGGCCATATGGCCGTCGGCGTCCATGACTAACATTCCCGAAAGACACTCGGTATGGACATATTCCTCGACCAGATCGTCGTTGACTTCAACGCGATCAGGCGGCAAGAACGCCGCAAACGACTCGAGCGCAGCATCCAAATTGTGCGTCGCCTCGGTTTTTCTTCCCTGTTCATATCGGTCATATTTTTTGCAGGCGTTTTTTAGAAACACCATGGTTTCCTGGCCAAACCCAAGCGTTTTATCGAGACAGCGATGCGTACCGACCATGTAGAGCAAACTCAATAGGACAACGCTGGCCACAATGGCGATAGCCGCGGTGGCCGATCTTTTTCGGCGCAAGCGGTGTTCATCATTTGTCATGATTCCGCTCCTTGCCTGCCCGTTGTCGCTCCTGCCTTGTAATTGTCCACAATGCGTTTAATCGTGCCATCTCGGTCCATGTCGAACAGCACCGTATTGAGCTTTTCGACGTACTCCCCCTCATAGCTGTTCTCAAACGCAACGCCCAGGTCAACTGTCATAACGTTGTCGGCAAACACGCGATAAACACCGGGATACTGCGCGACGAGCCGGTCGAGCGATTGAACGTCCGCCATCCAACAGTCAACATAACCTTTGACCAGGGCAGCTTTGCAGAGTTCGGCAGAGCCATATGATTTGATGTGCATATCCGGCGAGATACCCAGGTCCCCGGCAAGCAATCGGCGTTCACTCACCGAACCCGCAATCACCGCAATGGTCTTGCTTCCATCGAGAGACGTCAAACCCTTAATACCACTCGTTTTCTTGGCGGCGACCGAGACTGTCACGGTCAGATACGGCTCAGTCCAGTAATAATCGTCTTCGCGATAATTGGGCGAATAGTCGCACCACAGACAATCGATATCGCCATTTTTGAGCAGGCGATCGTGATCATTCCAAGATATGTCAACAAATTGCGGTTTGATTCCAGCACGCTTGCAGGCCTCACGGGCGATATCGATATCGATACCGGCGTAATCGCCTGTGGTATCGACATACACATAGGGGTCATTATCCGTAACGCCAATCTTGAGCACCGGGAGATCTTTATCGGCTTCATTCGAGGAGGAAGGACTGCGTCGAACGGTATACGTCAGGGCGCCCGCACAGACGGCAACAAAGAGTATGAGCACAAACGAGACGATAGCGCCTCGTCCAAGACGGGCAAGGCGCCAATGGTTGAAATGTATCCGCAAGCGGTCGAATAAAGCCAGCCTACTCGAAGCTCAGCTGCTCCAGACGATCAAAGACCGTGTCGATACGGGTGAGGAAGTCCCACGGATCAAAGATCTCGTCGAGCTTCTCCTGGCTGACGGTGCAGCGCGGGTCGGCCTCGAGACGCTCCTTAAAGGTGGGGCCGGAGACACAATCCTGCACCTCGTGCCAGGTTGCCATGGCGTTCTCCTGCACAATGGCGTACGCGTCCTCGCGGGTGATGCCCGTGTCGACGAGGGCCAGCAGCACCTTGGAGGAGAAGATGAGGCCGCGGGTCTTATTGAGGTTGGCCATCATGCGGGCAGGGTACAGCTGCAGGCCGTCGATAACGCGGATGAGGCACTGGAACATGTGGTCGAGGGCGATGAAGCTGTCGGCCTGGGCGACACGCTCGGCAGAGGAGTGCGAGATGTCACGCTCGTGCCACAGGGCGACGTTATCGAAGGCAACCTGGGCGTTGGACTTCACGACGCGCGACAGACCGCAGACCTTCTCCATGGTGATGGGGTTGCGCTTGTGCGGCATGGCGGAGCTGCCCTTTTGGCCCTTACGGAACGGCTCCTCGGCCTCGAGCGTATCGGTCTTCTGCAGATTGCGAACCTCGGTAGCGATGCGCTCGCAGGTGGCCGCGGTGGTGGCGAGAACGCCGGCGAGATAGGCGTGATGGTCGCGGCTGATAACCTGCGTGGACAGCGGGTCGTGAACCAGACCCAGGTGCTCGCAGACATACTCCTCGACAAACGGCTCGATGGAGCTGTACGTGCCAACAGCGCCCGAGATGGCACCGAAGGCAACATTCTTGCGGGCGTCCTCAAGACGATCCAGATCGCGCTTGAGTTCCCAGGCCCAAGAGCCGAACTTCATGCCGAAGGTCATCGGCTCGGCGTGGATGCCATGAGTGCGGCCGGCACAGAGCGTGTTGCGCTCCTCAAAGGCGCGACGCTTGCAAATCTCGCCGAGCTTCTTGACGTCCTCGATGATCAGGTCGCAGGCCTGGGTGAGCTGGTAGCACAGAGCCGTGTCGCCCAGATCGGAGCTGGTCATGCCATAGTGAACCCAGCGGCTGGGCTTGGGGTCGCCCTCGGGAACATCGGCATCGATGTACTCCTTCATGTTGGTCAGGAAGGCAATGACGTCGTGGCGCGTGACTTCCTCGATCTCATCGACCTTCGCCTTCTCAAAGTTGGCATGGTCGCGGATCCACTGGGCCTCGTCTTTGGAAATACCGATCTTGCCGAGCTCCGCCTGGGCCTCGCAGGCCAGAACCTCGATTTCCTGCCAAATGGCGTACTTGTTCTCGAGGGAGAAAATGTGTCCCATCTCCGGGCGGGTATAGCGATCGATCATAGCGGCTCCTTTTTGGTTATTGGCACGTTGGTCGTAACCCAACCATTGTACCGTGCGCAGGTGCAAGTATGGGCAGTAGGCATTAACCTAACATTTTGGAATTGGAGCGGGCATGGGGACATCCGCGTATTTGCTTCGCAAATACGCACCGGCTGCGGTCGCCTATCGGCGACCTTGCCTGCTCGCTATAAACGCTTCGCGTTTATTTAACGCTCGCACCCTGTCGGGTTCGAGTCCCGGCACTTTATTGAAAAAAGCACGGCACCGTGATGGTGCCGTGCTTGTGCTCTTAACTGGAGCGGGCAACGGGACTCGAACCCGCGAGTGTCAGCTTGGGAAGCTGATGCCTTACCACTTGGCGATGCCCGCTTGTGTGTTGGCTAGTATAACGCGGTTGTCTTGTTCGATACAAGGGTGGTGATGCTTGTTTTAGCTGTGGAGATTCGTTTGAAAATCGCGTCAATTGTGGAGATGAGGACCTTTGACCTCCTGTTCTCCCTATCTTCTACCTGCGCTTTTGCTTGATTGTTGTATTTGAGCTCAATTTGTCAGGAATTGGGCAAGCTTTTGGTCAGGCTCCGGTACTTACCCGCATGAACCTCGGGGGTAGCCTCATCCTACGCGTCGCAGCCTCCCCGTGCGGCGCACGAGGGATAAGGAGCAGCCATGTCCAACGCACCCACGCACTCTGTCCACAGCGCAATCGCAACAGGTCCGCTGCTCCTGCTCCTCTTCCTGCTTTTCGGCTGCCTGGCACCGGGAGCCGCATTTGCCGTCGATGGCTACGACCAGCTCGGCTTCCGCACTATTAGCGATGATTGTGGGCCCTTCTTCATCGGCAAGTATGAAGCTCAAGACGCCTCGATTGCCTACTGCATGAACCAGGAGCGCCCCGGCCCCACCAAGCCGGGCGGCCCATGGCTCAACTTTGATCAAGGCTGGGTGTGGCTCGACGACGAGTTCGCGGCAATCGTTTGTCACGGATATCCTACCGCCACGTCGTTTGGCGGTTACCATCTTTCACCAGATCGCGCCCGCGCCGCCACCCAGCTTGCCGTATGGATGCTCAACGGCACTACCCATGTCGACGGCACCTACTCCTACACGACCGCTCAGGGCAAAACCAAGAGTGGACACTTTACCGCCGACAATGAAGTCGTGGCGGCTGCGCGATGGCTCCACGACAGCGCAAAATCAGGAAGCATCAAAGCCGCTCCGCACCGCGCGCGGCGCTATCTAGGAGCCGTATCGGGCGGCAGCAAACGTCAAGACATGCTCTATGTACTGCCGGCGGTCTCTGTTTCCTTCCAAAAGCAGTCTGCAAACGCTGCCATTACCAGCGGAAACAATACTTATCAGTTTGACGGGGCAACATTCGATGTTTTTGAGAGCGCCAGCGGCGCGCGTGTCGGCACCATCCAGATGGACAGCAACGGTCGAGCGCAGGCAGCACTTCTGCCCAACACGGCATACTACCTAGTTGAAACAAAGGCGCCGGCCGGCTATGTCCCCCGTCGTGATCGCATCGCCTTTACCACGGGGAATGACGGTGGACAGGTCGCCGTTGATGAACAACCCGGCACCATCACCCTGCATGTCGTAAAACTCGATGCCGCGACGAATGCCGGACCCCAGGCTGGAGCTTCACTTGCGGGAGCAGAGTTCACGTGCGTGTCGCAATCCACCCCCGGATGGGCGCAAACCCTCACAACCGATGAAAGCGGTCGAGCTACCCTCACCGATGTCCCCCTAGGAACCTTTACCATCTATGAGTCAAAAGCCCCCGAGGGCTACCTGCCAGCCAACGACAGTTGGTCTTACACCGTTGGAGCCGACCAACTCGGCGATTCAGGCGTGGTCGAGATCGAATCTCGCGTTTCCGATATCCCCATTGCGTTTGACCTTGAGATTTCCAAATTCAAGGACTACGGCAATAGCGATCAATCCGGCCTGGAGCAGCCGGCAGAAGATGTTGTCTTTGAGGTTGTCAGTAACAGCTCTCAGCAGGTTGTTGGCACACTGACTACAAACATCTATGGCTTTGCCTCCACCAAAGACCAGCCCGAAGCATGGTTCGGCACAGGCAAGCGACCAGCCGGTGTCCACGGAGCCATCCCATACGACCGCGCCGGCTACACGGTTCGTGAGGTTCCGGAAACCGTCCCCGAGGGTTTTAAACGTGCGGGGGAATGGACCGTCGGGGCCAATCAGATTTCCGACGGCGCCGAGCTTCAATATATCGTGGACAACCACGCTCTGTCGACGCATCTCCAGATTGTAAAACGCGATGCCCAAACAGGCGCCTCTGTTCCCCTAGCCGGATTCACCTTCCAACTCCTCGACAGCAATCACAAACCTGTCTCACAAACATGCTGGTATCCAGCACATAACGTAATGGACACCTTTACGACTGACGCGACCGGCACCGTCACACTGCCCGAATCGCTCGTGCCGGGCACCTATTATGTACGCGAAACCTCGGCCAAAGAGCCCTATCTTGTCGGCGGAGAGATCGAGGTAAACATACCCGCCGATATAAACCTAACGCCCGTTGCAATCGTCTCGTATTATGACCACGCCGCGACCGGAAACATCAGGATCGTTAAAACCGATGCCGTAGACGGCAGCAGCCTCGCGGGCGCCATCTTTGAGATCCGTGCCTCAGGTGATATCGTGCGCCCCGACGGTAGCATTGCCGCGCTCGACGGCGAGGCTGTCGCTACCGTCACGACGGATGAAACTGGAGAAGCACGCGCGGACGACCTCCCGCTGGGATCTGGCACCGCACGCTACGAGGTTGTCGAGACTCAAGCGCCGACCGGCTTCTTGCTCGACCGGACGCATCATATCGTCGACCTTACCTATGCCGACCAGAAAACACCCGTTGTGGAAGCACGGCTTAACGTATCCGACGATTACACCAAGGTTGATATCTCCAAGGTCGATGCAAGCGGAGAGCAGGAAGTGAAAGGCGCACAGCTCACCTTATATGGTCCCGATAAAACCGAAATAGACTCCTGGACCTCATCCGACAAGCCGCACCGCATCGAACATCTTGCACCCGGCACCTACTCGTTGCGCGAAACGATGTCTCCGCGGACCTATGACCT
>CABUDB010000057.1 GCA_902490245.1 uncultured Collinsella sp. | reverse complement strand
GCATGCCGCGGCCGACATAGCGCTTGGCGATGGAAACGACCAGACGCAGGTTTGCGCTGATGAGCGCCTGCTTGGCCTCAAGACCAACGTTCTCGATACGCGTAAGACGACGCATCTCGGCACGCGTGAGCTCGATCTCGCCAGCCTCATTTGCCTCGAGCTTCTCGGTAGCCTCGAGACCGGCCTCGATCTTCATGGCCAGATCGACCTCTTCAGATGCGGTCAGCAGGTCGACCTTACCGATCTCCTTGAGGTACATACGAACCGGGTCGCCGGTCAGCATCACCGTGGAGGCATCGATGCCGCGCACGCGCGAACGCGAACGGGACGTGCGCACGGTGCGCTTCTTTTTGCTCTTGGAAGAACCCATCTCGGCGTCGGCCTGACGGGCCATCTTAAGCTCGTGATCGTCGAGCGAGCCGGAATCGTGCTCGTCGTCGTCATCAAAATCATCGGTATCGTTATCGTCATCGTCGACGTCCATGGGGGCGTCGTCGTTTCCGCTCGCGGAGATAATCTGGATGCCGCTGTTGCGCAGCGCGGAATACACCGCGTTGAGCTGCTCGTCAGAAACATCGATATCCTTCAGGGCGACCTGAATCTCGTCCTCGGTTACCGAAGTCCTGTTAGAGCCGTTGCCCATGAGCTTTGCAACGTAGGATTCCAGCCCAGTACCCGTGCTCTCACTCTTTTTTGGCACAGATTCTCCCTTCGTAGTCCACAGGACTCATTACTTTAGCACAAACATTGACGTCTATACCCAAAATTCAGACTGGATATAGGCGAGAATACGCTGGTTGACCACAACATCTAGGCCTGGTCGGCGCCAGCAGTCTCTAAACCGATCAAACGGAACGGGTCGGCTACGCCACCAATCGACTTTTGGAGCTCGCGCTGGCGCTGCGAATCTTGCATCGCCTGCATCGTCAGCACGCGACGGGCCTCATCGTCGAGTGAACGGTCCTGACGCAACTTGGCCTGCGCGGCTCGCATGCGACGCTTGATGGTGTAGAGCTCGAGCGTATCGAGCATAAAGACGATGTTCGTCTCGGTCGGGTGCTTACTCGTTGCCGAGATGCGCCCGGCGCTGACAAGGGAGGCCGCCTCGGGACACACCGCGCGCGCCGCATCCATGCAGGCCGCAGGATCGGTGCCCGGCGGCGTCGCGAGCACGGCCCACGCAATGGACTCGTGACGCGGATCGACCCATTCGATAGAACAAATGCGGTCGGCATACGTGCGGAACAGATCGGGGTAGCTCGTAAGCATCGTCAGCAGCTCGCGCTCCCCTGCCAAGGACTTACGCTCAAGATCAGTAAGAACCATCGGCGCCGCCGCAGCCGGAGCACCCGAACCATCAGTCACAGGTACAGCACCCATACCATCAGGCGCGTCGATCGGCGGCAGGTCGTCGACGACCTCCACGGGCGCGGCGCCGTAGGCATCGAGCGGGACGTAGTCATACGGCTCTTCTTCGACCGGCGCGGACACCGGCGGCGTCGCGCCCGATGCCCAAGCACCGCGAGATGCCCCCTGCGAACCAGACGTCCGACCGCCCGCGCTACCAGAGCGCTCAGCCTGTGCCCGCTGGCGCTCATAGTTCTGCTCACGACGTCGTTCCGCATCCTCGCGCTTGGCGACATCGCGAAACACACGGCCCGAGCTCGCACGCACTGTCTCCAGATCCAAACCCAACAGGTCGGCAATTTGAATAAAGTACGTGTCGATCATATAGCTGTCGCGCAGCGGATAGATAAGCGTCAGTGCATCTTCCAGCGCCTTGGCGCGGCCGCCCGGCGTGGTGATGTCGCTCGACTCCTGCAGCGAACGGTAGACAAAGTCCATAAGCGGCTCGGCGGCGTCAATACGTTTCTGCAGCTCCTCTCCGCCGTGCGCCGTGATGAACTCCATGGGATCGTTGCCGTCGGGCAGCACCACGCAGCGCAGGTCCATCGAATCCTGCTCGATAAACTGAATCGCGCGACGGGCGGCCTTCTGGCCCGCGGCATCGCCGTCAAACATATACACGATGCGCTTGGCAAAGCGAGTGAGCGTCTTGACGTGATGCTCCGTGAGCGCGGTGCCCAGCGTGGCGACAACGTTTTTAATCCCCGCCTCCCAACAGGCGATGCAGTCGGTATAGCCCTCCACCACAATGGCGGTATCCTGCGCGACGATAAACTCCTTGGCCCAATTAAAGCCGTAGAGGTTTCGCTTTTTATGAAACACGCTCGTCTCGGCGGTGTTGAGGTACTTAGGTTGGCCGTCACCCATGATGCGACCGCCAAAGGCGATGTTATGCCCTTGCTCATCAAAGATGGGGAACATCACGCGGTCGTAAAAGCGGTCGGCAAGCTGCCCGCGCCCGCGGCTCACGGCAACGTTGGCGTCGATCATCTCCTGCGGGGTAAAACCCGCTTGGGACAGGTGCGACACCAGAGCGTTGCGACCTGGTGCAAAGCCCAGGCAGTAGCGGCGGCAGACGTCGCCACCCATGCCGCGGCTGGCAAAGTACTCGCGCGGACGGCCGTCCTTACCGCGCATAAGCATGGTGTGGTAGAACTGGGCGGTCTCGGCGCACAGATCGTAGATTCGGGCACGCTTAGTACCGCGCTCGCGGCGGTCTCCGGTGTCGTGCAGCTCAATACCCGCGCGATCGGCCAGATAACGGATTGACTCGGGAAAGCTCAGGTTCTCGCGCTTCATGATATAGGTGAAGACGTCGCCACCCTCGCCGCAGCCAAAGCAATGCCACACCTGCGTGGCGGGAATAATGTGGAAAGACGGCGTCTTTTCGCCATGAAAAGGGCAGCAGCCCCAAAACTCATGGCCGCGGGGCTTGAGCTCAACCGTTTCCTGCACGATGGCGACTAGGTCGGACGCAGCGCGTACCTGGTCTTTTTCCTCATCGCTAATCACGGATGCTCACCCCCTGCTCGCCCAAGTTGTGACGAATATCTTCGATATTACCCTCGACGGTCGCGATCAACTCATCCAGCGAATCGAACACGCGCGACGGACGCAGCCAGCGCGTAAACGCCAGCGAAACGGAAGCGCCGTACAGGTCGCCCGTATAACCAATTAAATTAGCCTCGAGATGCGCCGAAGCGGCATCGTCGGCATACGTCGGCGGCAGGCCGACGTTCACGGCAGCGGGCCACACGGTGTCATCGACGAGCACCAGACCCTCATACACGCCGTCGGCTGGCACCTGAATACCATCGGGAACTTGCAGGTTTGCCGTGGGAAAGCCCATGCCAGACCCCTCGTGACGGCCGCGAATAACACCGCCACGCACCATATACGGGCGGCCGAGCAACTCAGCAGCAAGCTCCACATGGCCCTGTCCCAGCTCATGACGAATGCGGGTGGCACAAATAGCCTCACCGCCCTCGCAAAGCAGGTCGTGACCATACACGTCAACGCCGTGCTCGGAACCCCAGGCGCGCATCTCGGCAACACCAGAAGCACCGCCACGACCCAGCCTAAAGTCGCTGCCAACGCGAATCGAACGAATGCAGACCACGCGTGATAGCAGTGCGAAAAAACCGACATGGTCGAGTGCCGCAACCTCAGGCGTAAAGGAAACGGCCACCACCGCATCGACCCCGGTCTGAGCCAAGGCATGTAGACGGTCGGCCGTCGTCATCAATTTTTGAGCGGGCGAAGGACTCACCACAACGTCCGGGTCGGGATCGAAAGTGACCACGACAGCCTTGCAGTCATGGGCACGGGCATCACGGACAAGCGCTTCGATGAGTTCCTGGTGTCCACGGTGCACACCATCGAACACGCCGATGGCAATCGAAGCAGCACCCAAGTGCTCGCACTCATCAAACGCATCGGCAGTGACGATGCGGGCCTCGTCCGACTCGCCCTCGAAAAAGATACGCGCGAGCTCACGAGCGGACAACATCATCGAACACCGCCGATTGCCTGCGGAAACACGTGCTCCATGACAAAGCGGCCACTCTCAATGCGGGCAAGCGCCTTGAGTCCCCCATCGAGCACCAACGCAAAAGGCGCCTTCGCGGAATCGAAATCGGCAAGCGCACGCTCAACGGGAATGCGTCGGCCGCAGAGCAGGTCGTCGGCAAGATTGCCCGGCAAGTCAACACGCGTGGCGCCCAAGGCCGCAATGGGATCCAGGGCAAAGCCAGCCGCGGACTCAGGAGAAAGCTCCTCGACCGCATGACAAGCGCCAATGGAAACAACACCGGAGGCCGTGCGGCGCAGCGCGGAAATGTGCGCGGCGCTCTCGCAGGCGCGGCCCAAATCGCGAGCGAGCGCACGGATATAGGTACCCTTGCTCACTGAGAACGCCACGGTCCACACACACGTATCACCTTCGCCTCCCACGGCGATCAGGTCGGCGGCATAGACCTCGACGGGGCGCGGAGGTAGGTCCACCGCATTGCCCTCGCGAGCAGACTTGTAGGCGCGAACGCCATTGACCGAGATAGCCGAAAACGCCGGCGGCACCTGCATCTGCGGACCCAGCATAGCGGCCAAGCGCTCACGGGCATAGGCAGGATCGCGGAGCTCGTTGGCAACAGCCACCGTGCGGACCGCCTCGCCCTCCGCATCATCGGTATTGGTCTCGGCGCCAAACGAGATGTCGGCGACATAGCTTTTGGTATCGAGCGTGAGCATGCCCAGCAGACGGGTGGCCTGGCCCACACCCACCACCATGACACCCGATGCCATGGGGTCGAGCGTGCCGGCATGGCCGACGCGTCGCTCATGGAGGGCGCGCCGGCATTGCGAAACCACATCGTGGGACGTGCAGCCCACCGGCTTATCGACGGCGAGCAGCATATTCAGTTGAGAAGGCGTACGACGAGCCATGTACCATCCAAAAAGTTAAAGCTCGACGGTCACCGAAGCGGGATCCTCCCCTACCAGTTCGGCCAGCATGGGAAGTGCCACGGTGAGCGTCTCGAGAATCGTTCCGTTGTTGGAGAAACCGGCGGCAGCGGGATGTCCGCCTCCGCCAAAGGCAGCAGCGATCTCGGACACGTTGAGGTCACCCTTGGAGCGCAGGTTGCCGCGCACCTTGGTATCGCCCTCAATGCCCTTCAGGAACAGGCAGACCTCGACGCCCATCACCGAGCGCACCACGTCAACCAGACCGTCGCACTCATCCGAGGTGACACCGCACGCCTCAAGGTCACTCTGGTACGCGTAGCTATACGCGACGCGCCCGTGGGCCACCGTCTTAATGCGGCCCATAACGATGGACTTGAGGTGCAAAAACTCAACGCGCATGCTCTGGTAGACCTCGAGTGCCACACGCGCCGGATCGGCACCGTGGGCAACCAGACGCGAGGCTGCATGGAACGCGGCGGCGTCGGCGTTTTGGTACTGAAAACGGCCGGTATCGGTAACCAAGCCGCACAGCAGGCAGGTTGCAACGCCATCACGTGCGACAATGCCGCAATTGTCCAAGAAGCGGTCGATGATCATGGCGCAGGCTGCAGCTTCGACGCGCCTCAGGCTGAGCTCGGCAAACTCCTCGCGCGCCGGATGGTGATCGAAGCACACCACATGCTTGGAGCGACGAAGCACCTCGGCGGAATTATTGAGACGCTCGACGACCGGCACGTCCACCGAGATGAACAGGTCCGGATTGCCGGTATACGCAGATGCCGGTACCAGGCGATCGGAGCCTTCCATAAAGCGGTAGATGCGCGGAACCGGATCATCGTCTGCCAGCAGCAGCGCAATGTCCTTGTTGGGGAAAAACTTCATGAGCGAAAGGCCCAGACCCAACACGGAGCCCAAGGCATCGCCATCGGGAGAAGTATGTCCCGAAATCGCAATGGAGGACGCACCCTCGATGAGCTCGAGGATGCGTCGCTGAATATCTGCAGACTCGCACGAGGCGAGGTCGGCGGAATTAGTCATCTAAAGCTGCCTCCTGGGCGGCATCCGCTATCGGATAGCCGTCCTCGTCCTTTTCGATCGCAAGCGTGGCGGGAACGTTTTCCAGCGCACGCGTGATGCGCTCAGCCTCATCGGTCGAGCGATCGATGCGAAAATCGAGCTCGGGCGTAACACGCCAATCGAGCGAGCGAGCCAACAGGCTGCGAATACGGCCCTTGGCGCTTGCGAGCGCCTCCATGACCTCGTCGTAGCGGCTCGCATCGCACGACACGTACACGCGCGCGAACGAACGGTCCACCGCGACCTCGACCGCGGTCAAAGTAACCAGGTCGAGACGCGGATCGGAAACCTCAAAGAGCAGGATATAACCGAGCTTCTCGCGAAGCTGCTCGCCCAGACGGCGGGTTGCCTGCGTCTGCTTCATAGCGCTACCCCCTACTCGGTACGGGCAACCTGGTCGATACGATAACCCTCGATCTGGTCGCCGGGCTTGATGTCCTGGAAGTTCTCCAGGCCAATGCCGCCCTCGGAACCGCTCTTGAGGCTCTTGGCCTCGTCCTTGTAGTGACGCATCGAGGCGATCTTGCCGTTGAAGACCACGATGCCGTCGCGCACCAGACGCACGGAATCGGTCGCGGCGATCTCGCCCTCTTCGACGCGGACACCGGCAGCGATACCGACTTTGGGCACCTTGAAGGTGTCCAGGACGGTCGCGGTACCCGTGGAGACCTCGACCTCGGTGGGCTTGAGCATGCCGATACGGGCAGCGTCAAGTTCCTCGAGGCACTTGTAGATAACGTCGTAGCAACGGATCTCGACGCCCTCGCGCTCGGCAGCGGAGCGAGCCTTGCCGTCGGGACGCACACCAAAGCCGATGATGATGGCGTTGGAGGCGTCGGCCAGGACGACGTCGGTCTCGTTGATGGCGCCAACGGCGGAGTGGATCGTGTTGATGCGGACCTCGGACTGATCCATCTTGTCGAGCGAGTCCTGAAGGGCCTCGATGGAACCCTGGACGTCGGCCTTGATGATCAGGTTGAGCTCCTTGACCTCGGCGTCGGCAATGGTCTCGAAGAGGTTCTCGAGCGTAACGTGCTTGACGCGGCTCTGCTCCTCGATACGGGCCTTGAGCGAACGCTCGTCGGCAAGGGCGCGAGCCTCGCGCTCGTCCTCGAACACACGGAACTCGTCACCGGCGTTGGGCACGGACTGCAGGCCCAGGATCTCAACGGCGTCGGAGGGACCGGCCTCGGTGACGGCGCGGCCCTTGGGGTCGAGCATGGCGCGGACGCGGCCGTAGGTGAGGCCGGCGACAAGCGTATCGCCCACGTGCAGGGTACCGCGGGTCACGAGCACGGTAGCGACCGAGCCGCGGCCCTTGTCGAGCTTGGCCTCGAGGACGTTGCCGGAGGCAAAGGTGTCCGGGTTGGCCTTGAGCTCGAGCACATCTGCCTGGAGCAGCACGGTCTCGAGCAGATCGTCGATACCGATCTTCTGCTTGGCCGAGATGTTGACGAACATGTTCTGTCCGCCCCACTCCTCGGGGATGACGCCGTACTCGGTGAGCTCCTGACGCACACGGTCGGGGTTGGCGCCGGGCTTATCGATCTTGTTGACGGCGACAACGATGGGTACGCCGGCGGCCTTGGCGTGGTTGATCGACTCGACCGTCTGGGGCATGACACCGTCGTCGGCAGCCACGATCAGAATGACGATGTCGGTCACCTTGGCGCCACGGGCACGCATAGCCGTAAAGGTGGCGTGACCGGGGGTATCGATGAAGGTGATCTTGCGGTCGTTGATCATGACCTGCGAAGCACCGATGGCCTGCGTAATGCCGCCCGCCTCGCCGGCAGCAACGCCGGTGTGACGGATGGCGTCGAGCAGCGACGTCTTGCCGTGGTCGACGTGGCCCATGACGGTGACGACCGGTGCGCGCGGCTTAAGGTCGGCGGGATCGTCGTAGAACGAGAAGGTGTTCTCCTCCTCGGGGGTGATAATCTTGATCTGACGACCCAAGTCGTCGGCAACGAGCTCGACGAGGTCGTCGGACATGGACTGCGTCATGGTGAGCGGCGTACCCAGCAGGAACAGGCGCTTGATGATGTCGTTGGCCGGAACGTCGAGCGCCTCGGCGAGCTCCTGGACGGTAACGCCCTGGGAAACCTTGATGGCGTCGAGCTCCTCGGGGTTCACGCCCTGGGCCAATGCCTCCTCAATCTTGCGCTCCTCCTGAGCCTTGGCAGCCTCGCGCTCGCGCTTCTCCTTGCGCTTCTTGCGGCGACCGGTGGACTCACGAGAGGCCTCCTCGACGGCAGCGCGGGCCTCCTCGAGGACCTTCTCGCGGCTGTACTCCTCGGCCTCGCGAGCCATGCGGCTGTAGTGGTCCTCTTCGTTGTTGTGACCGCCCTTGCGCTTCTTGCCCTTGCCCTGCTTATCGGGGTTGGGGAAGTCCATGCCGGCAGCGACGTTGTTGCTGGCGTTGGTGCGATGGCTGTGCGGACGGCTCTCGGAGGCGTTGCGCTCGGAGTTGTTGTCGGAAGCGTTGCGATCGTTACGACGGCCACCGCGGCGGTCGTTGTTGCCGCCACGACGGTTACCGCGCTCGGCGGCGCGCTCGGCCTTGGCCTTGTCCTCGGCGTCCTTCTTCTCCTTGAGCACGGTCTCCTGTGCGGCGATCTGGTCGAGCAGCGAACGGAAGCGCGAACCGGAGTCGGAAGCGGGAACGGCGCGGCGCTGGGCCTCGCGGGC
>CABUDB010000056.1 GCA_902490245.1 uncultured Collinsella sp. | reverse complement strand
TTTCATGCCAACTTGTTCGCTCTGGGTGGCGCTCGCTGACTTTGCCAAAACATAGGCGGCCACGTGGTCCGGGCGTGATGGAGTGGTGTCTCGCTGGTCCTCGGCTTTGCCTGCGGAATCGCTCGACTACCAAACGCCCTGCCGGCACTCGCGGGTAGCCGACCAAAACCGCCTGAAGGGTCACATTTATCTGATAATTGAATCCCTGGCGTTATGTCGCTTGCTAACTGCGCCAAAACAGTGACGGTTTTTACCACCGCTCAAGACTCTTCTGTAACGAGTTGCTTACGCATCTTCAGGGTTCGCCGTACTATCATGAATCAGATTGAAGAGAGATGATGATAGGGAGCGCCTTTTTATGATTGAGCTGCTCAGGCGTTTTGGTGGCAAGTTTCGCCGGTGTATGGTGATTGGCCCTGCGTGCAAGCTGATCGAAGTGATCTTTGACCTGCTAACGCCGCTGGTGATTGCCCAGATGATCGATAAGGGCATCGGCGCGCACGATGTGAACGCCGTCGTCCACTACGGCATGGTGCTCGCCGCCATGGCCGTGATTGGCATCTCGTTTACGCTCGTCTGCCAAAAGATGGCGGCGCTCACCTCGCAGGGCATGGGTACTGACATTCGCGGCGCGCTCTACCAGCACATCAACAAGCTGAGCTATGCTGAGCTCGATCGCTTTGGCACGCCGTCGCTCATCACGCGCATCACCAACGACGTCAACCAGGTGCAGCTCGCCGTGGCGCTGGGCGTGCGTATGCTCATCCGCTGGCCTTTCCTGGCGGTGGGCTCCATGGTCGCGGCCCTCGCTATCGACCTTAAGCTCGGCATGATTTTTTTGATTTGCACGCCCGCCATCGGCCTGGTGTTTTGGTTTGTCATGGCGCGCTGCATCCCGTACTACAAGCAGCTGCAGGCAAAGCTCGATCGCATCGCACTCATCTGTCGCGAGGGGCTTTCGGGCGCCCGCGTGGTCCGAGCCTTTGTGCGCGAGGATCACGAGCGCGAGCGTTTTGCCCAGGCAGCCGATGACCAGGCGCATACCGCCATCGCGGTGGGCAAGCTCTCGTCGATTCTTAATCCCGTCACGTTTTTGGTGATGAACCTGGGCGTGTGCGCCATCCTGTGGGTGGGTGGCATCCAGGTCAACGTGGGTGAGCTCACGCAGGGTCAGGTCATGGCGTTTGTGAACTACATGACGCAGACCCTGACCTCCATCGTGTACGTCGCCAACCTGGTTGTGGTCTTTACCAAGGCGAGCGCCAGTGCGTCGCGTATCAACGAGGTGCTCAATTGCGTGCCGAGCATCACCGACGAGGGCAACCAGCCGGTCGCGCTGCCCGAGCCGAGCGAGCTGACAGGTGGTGCCACTCCCGTTTTTGCGCTGAGCTTTGACCATGCGAGTTTTTCGTTTGGCGCGGGCGCTGCCAACGCCGTCGACGATGTGACCCTGGAACTGCCGCTGGGCAAGACGCTTGGCATTATCGGCGGCACGGGCAGCGGTAAGTCGACGCTCGTCTCGTTCATCCCGCGCCTGTACGATGCGAGCACCGGCCGCGTGAGCGTAATGGGTGCCGACGTGCGTGCCTGGCCGCTCGATCAGCTGCGCCACGTGGTCGCGACCGTTCCGCAGCGCGCGTCGCTCGTGAGCGGCACGATCCACAGCAACCTAACCTGGCGCGACGAGTCGGCGACCGACGAGGAGCTGTGGGCAGCGCTCGATATGGCGCAGGCCAGCGAGTTCGTACGCAACAAGCCGCAGGGACTTGACGCCCCGGTCGAGGCGGGCGGCAAGAACTTCAGCGGCGGTCAGCGCCAGCGCCTGACCATTGCGCGTGCTCTGGTTGGCTCGCCGCAGATCCTGATCATGGACGACTCCGCCTCGGCGCTCGACTTTAAGACCGACGCGGCGCTTCGCCACGCCATCCGCGAGCGCAGCGTGCGCGGTGCCGCCGCGGGCGGGCTCCCGCTGACCACGGTGATCGTGAGCCAACGCGTCTCGACCGTGCGCGATGCCGACATGATCTGCGTGCTCGACCACGGCTCGGTCGCGGGCCTGGGCACGCACGACGAGCTGTACGCAAACTGCCAGCTCTATCGCGAGATTTGCCAGTCGCAGCTTCGTCGCGAGGAGCTCGAGGGTCAGCAGGGGAGCGCGGCGCCCGCGTCCGTCCCAAGTCCCGCGTCCGCCCCGGTTGCCCCGGCATCCACTTGCGCAAAGGGGGGCTGCTAAATGAATCCGTATACTTCTTCCGGTTCGGTCGCCACGATGACGGCCAACGTGTCCGGCAACGATAACCTCAACGACTTGGGTGACGGCCCGCGTCAGCCCGGCGACCCCGAGCGCTACCCCGTGGGCGTGGTAACTCGCCGCCTGCTGGGCTACGTCCGTCCGCATCGCATTTCGTTTACGGCGTCGTTTGTGAGCGCTGCCATCTCGGTGATCTTACAACTCTATACGCCCATCCTCATCGGCGAGGGTATCGACCTCATCGTTGCCGCCGGGCAGGTGGACTTTGACGCGCTGCTGCCGCTCGTTACCAAGCTCGCGATTGTCGTGGTGGGCGCGGCGGCCTTCCAGTGGCTGCAGGGCTACTGCGTCAACCGCCTGTCCTACGAGACAGTGCGCGACATGCGCGTGGAGGCGAGCGACAAGCTAAGCCGCATGCCGCTCAGCTTTATCGACAGCCATGCCCATGGTGACCTTATGAGCCGCGTAGTCAACGACGTCGACCAGGTGGGCGATGGTCTGCTGCAGGGCTTTACGCAGCTCTTTACCGGCGTCATCACCATCGTGGGCACGCTCGCGTTTATGCTCTCCATTAACCTGGCCATGACGCTCGTGGTGGTGCTCGTCACGCCGCTTTCCATCTTTGCAGCCGGCGCCATCGCCAAGCTTTCCAACAAGAGCTTTACGGCCCAGCAACGCATTCAAGGCCAGCTCGGCGGCCATATCGAGGAGTATGTGGGCGAGCAAAAGCTCGTGGACGCGTTTGCCTACGGCCCGAGCGCTCAGCAGCGCTTCGATGCCCTCAATGCTGAGCTCTACACCGCGGGTGAGCGCGCGCAGTTTATGGGCTCGCTTTCTAACCCCGGCACGCGCTTTATCAATAACATCATCTATGCCGTGGTCGCTGTGATCGGCTGCGTGGGCGTGATCACGGGCGTGCCCGCGGCGCTTACGGTGGGCGGCGTGCAGATTTTCCTGTCCTATGCCAACCAGTACACCAAGCCGTTCAACGAGGTCACCAACGTCATTACGCAGATCCAGACGGCGTATGCCTCGGCGCGCCGCATGTTCGCGCTGCTCGATGCACGCGAGCAGGAGCCCGATGCGCCAGATGCCGTGGAACTTGCCGCACCGCAGGGCGAGGTCGCCCTTGAGCATGTGGACTTTAGCTACGTGCCCGACCGCAGGCTGCTGCAGGACATCTGCATCGAGGCTAAGCCCGGCATGCGCTTTGCCCTGGTCGGTCCTACGGGCTGTGGCAAGACGACGCTCATCAACCTGCTGCTGCGCTTTTACGATATCGATGCTGGGCGCATCGCGGTCGATGGTCGCTCCTCGCGTGACTACACGCGTGCGAGCCTGCGCCGCGCCTTTGGCATGGTGCTGCAGGACACCTGGCTGTTCGAGGGCACGGTGGCCGAAAACATTGCCTACGGTTGCCCCGATGCCACGCGCGAGCAGATTGTCGAGGCCGCCAAGCGCGCTCATGCGCACAAGTTTATCGTGCAGCTGCCAGGCGGCTACGATACGGTGATCGGCGAGGACGGCGGCACGTTTAGCCAGGGTCAAAAACAGTTGCTGTGCATCGCGCGCGTCATGCTCACCGATCCGGCGATTCTGCTGCTGGACGAGGCAACGTCGAGCATCGATACGCGTACCGAGCTGCAGGTGCAGGCGGCATTCGACGAGCTCATGGCCGGCCGCACGAGCTTTGTCGTGGCACACCGCCTGTCGACGATTCGCAACGCCGATTGCATTCTGGTCATGCGCGACGGCCAGATTATCGAGCACGGCACGCATGACGAGCTGCTAGCGGCAGGTGGCTTCTATGCCGAGCTTTATCGTAGCCAGTTTGCCCAGTAAGCAAGACGTGGGGCAAATGAATCGGGTTTGTTCGTCCCACGTCTTAAGTATTTGGGGGCTTGCGCTGCGGACGTTTTGCCCCCATCGGTGTCGCCCATGTCGCCAATCGGCAGAAGGTGGTTTACATCTGTCACGTTAGTACTAAGATATTCATCTAATAAATTGCATTAGTGGCTTTAGTTTTGGGGGAAACGAGGCAACGTGACTATGACGTGCTCTTTGGTGGTTAACAGCAAGAGCGGTAATACCAGGATGGTTTCGGGCGCGATCAAGCGCGCTCTGCAGGCTGCGGGCGTTGAGTTTGTCCATGCCGCGGCGTTGAGCGACGATGCGGATGCAGATCAGGTTGCGCTCGAGGCGCAGGGCGCCTGCGCGGCCGACACGGTGCTCGTCGGTTTTTGGTGCGACAAGGGCGCGTGCACGCCTTCGGTCGCGGCGCTGCTCTCTGCCTTGCACGGCAAGCGCGTGTTCCTGTTTGGCACCTGCGGCTTTGGGGCCGACCAGAGCTATTACCAGCAGATTGTTGACCGCGTAACTTCCAATCTGGCCGAGGATGCCGAGCTTGCGGGCTGGGCGATGTGCCAGGGCAAGATGGGTCCCGCGGTTAAGCAGCGCTACGAGGCCATGCTCGAGCAAGATCCCGACAACGCCCGATTTAAGATGCTGCTCGACAACTGGGTTGCCGCGAAGGACCATCCCACCAAGGAAGATCTGGACCATATGGCGGTGGCGGCCAAAAAGGCCGTGCTGGGCGAGTAGGCGTGTCGCCTCGCGCTCGAGATAACACAAACGTGAAAGCCTCGAAATTCTCGAGGCTTTTTCTTGACTCAAAGCTGCTCCGTAGCGAGCGCTGCTTCTTATCAGCTCACTCAATCCGCAACAGGTGAGGGGCGGCGGCAGGCGGAAGCACGGGAAAGGCTCATCGCGAGTTCCGCACGCAAAGGAGGCCACATAACGTGGCCTCCGTCTTGCGCAGGACTGTCCGAGCAGGGAACCTTATATGCCTCCGCCCGGACAGACGTTTCAGTTATGAACTCGCAGCTAGTTGCTACTTGATCTTGGTCGTGCCCGGCGCCAGGTTGGGGTCGGTCTCGTTGGCCTCGGTCTGGAAGTGCTCCGTATAGACGTTCTTGCCGTCGCGGAACATCTCGTAGTACTGCATCTTGGCGTAATCCTCGCGCGCCTTGGTGGCGGCTGCGGCAGCGGCGTCGTCACCGGTGACGTTGGAGGAGAGTGCCCAGCGCAGGCTGGCGTCCTCGTAGCCCACGGAGTTGATGGCGGGCAGCGACTCGCGCAGCGTCATATGCGCCTTCTGGTAGTCGGTCAGCGGTGCGCCGATCAGCTGCATGAGCTGGGTGGACAGGTAGTTGGTGGACAGGTCGTCGACCTCACTCGTCTGGTCGCAACCGGCAACGTCGTAGTTAGCCCAGATGATGTAGTCAGTCTGCCACAAGCGCTCCTGATGCGTGGCGTCGTCCTCGTCGGTAAACCACTTATCGTTGAACTTGGACGGGAAGAACGGCTGATGGTCGCCCCAGAACACCACGACCACCTTGCGGTCAAGCCTGCTCAAGGCGTTGAGGAAGTAGCGCAGCGCCTGGTCGGACTGCTCGATGCACGAGACGTACTCGTCGACATCGGACAGCGTGCCGTCCTCGACGGTCTTGGCGTCCAGATCGGTCGTGTCGATGTTGAGGTGCATCTGCTTATCTGCCGGCAGCAGGCCCGTGTCGTAGCCCGAGTGGTTCTGCATGGTCACATCGAAGATGAACTGCGGGTCGGCGTTCTGGTCGAGCAACTCAAGAATCTTGTCGTAGGTTGCCTGGTCGGTCACCATGCCGCGCAGGGTATCGGCGCCCTGGAAATCGTTGATGGACAGGAACTGGTCAAAGCCAAAGTCCTTATAGACGTTCTCGCGGTTCCAGTTGGTCGCGTGGTTGGGGTGCATGGCCGTGGTGGAATAGCCGAGCGATTTGAACTGCTCTGCCAGGTTCCCGGTCGTTTCCATGTTGTAGATGGT
Organism: uncultured Collinsella sp.; assembly: GCA_902490245.1. Taxonomy (GTDB): domain Bacteria; phylum Actinomycetota; class Coriobacteriia; order Coriobacteriales; family Coriobacteriaceae; genus Collinsella. The sequence continues at coordinate 2,546 of CABUDB010000056.1, read as the reverse complement.
GTAGGGGTACACGCCCGAGCCCAGGTTGGCCATGGAGTTGCCGGTCATAAACTCAAACTCGGTATTGGCCGTGCCGCCGCCGTAGGCGCTCACGTAGAGCTTTCCGCGGCTGAGGCAGTTGGACAGGTTCTTAAAGTACTGCGGACCTTCGTAGCCGGCGCGCATGTTCTGGTAGATGGACAGGTCCGAGAAGGTCTCGTTCATGATGGCGATGACCGTGGGCTTCTCGCTGTCGAACTGCTCCTTTGCGGCGGCGCGCTCGTCGCTCTTGGCCGCGTCGGACTTGTCGTAGGCCTTGGCGTACTTTTTGAGCGTGGCCTTGGCATCGTCGACGGAGTAGTCGGCGGGTTTGGGCGGCTTGATGGACTGCGCCGCACTAATAAAGGCAGGCAGGTAGCCCTCGCGCCAGTAGCTCTCGAGCGGACGCCAGGTGTAGACGGTGATGCCGAGAGTGTTGTAGTAGTCGATGAGCGTGACATGCGCGGTCACGCCGCCCAGGCACAGCACCGCTACGAGCAGGTTGGTGAGCAGCATGCGCTTGGCGTTGGCGGCACCCTTCTGACGGTGCGGTGCCACCAGGCCGGCGTACTCGCATAGCAGCATGGCGATGGCGGTAAAGCCCATGGACAACACGCAGAACAGCGAGATGGAGAAGGTGTAGCCGTTGCCGGCGACCGCGGCGGCGGTGGAGATGGCCGAAAGGTCGCCCGGCTGGATGGGCATGGATTTAAACGTGATGACGAAGAACTCGGCAATGCCCAGGACAAAGAGGGCAAAGGCCAGGACCGCGGGAGCTGCGCCGTGGCGCTGGAATAGGAAGAACAGGCCGGTCATGAGCACGGTGATGATGGCCCACTCGAGCAGGATGCACAGGGGGTAGACCCAGGTAAAGTCGTGGTTGGACGAGACCTCCATGCCCAGCAGCGCAAAGACGCCGGCGAGCAGCAGGCACAGGACGGCGGCGACGAGCGGTTTGCCCACAAAGGCGCCGCGCAGGCGGGCGAGCTTGCCAGTGGGGGCGGGAGCGTCGGCCGAGGCGAACGCAAAGACGCGCGGGGCGATGCGGTCGCGGGCGATGCTGGCCCAAGCGCAGCCGGTGAGGATGGCGTTGGTCAGGATGAGCATCACAAAGGCGAGCGGCTCGTTTTGCGCGACGAGACCAATAGCGCCCCAGACAGTCAAAAAGAGCTGGAACAGGCCAAAGGCGACGCTCCACCCAAGAGCGCTTTTAGCAACGGTGCCCGACTGTGCGCGAATGGCCTTGGCCTCGCGCAAGACAAGGTAGACGGTCGCCGCAAGACCGACGAGCGAGATGGCGGCAGCGAACATGCTGAGACTCCTCACAAACTAAAACCTACGAAAGCGGGGATTTACCCGATTGTTACCAAGATATGCGCAGCAATTGGTGGCTGCGCACAACAACCAGCCATATTAACGCGCGCGTGTGGCGGTGTGGCGCAATGTAGTGGCGACCTGCGCGATAATGGACGGGAATTACACGGAAACGTAAAGGCTTCTTAAAGAAATGGCGAGGGTAGGGCGATGAGCGAGCAGGTTTGCGAGGCGGACATGGGCGGCGACGGAGCTGCGGGCGTGGATACGTACGGCTATCCGGTCGAGACTACGGGCAACGCGGTACTGGACATTTTGGAGCACCGCTCGTCCACGCGCGCTTTTGCGCGCGATGACGACGGCCGTCCCGTGGCGGTGACCGACGAGCAGCGGGCGGCGATCTTGCATGCGGCGAGTCGCGCGCCGTCGGCGGGCGCCATGATGATGTATTCCATCGTGAGCATTCGCGAGCAGGCTACGCTGGACCGTCTGGCCGACCTGTGCGATCACCAGCCCATGATCGCCAAGGCGCCCTGGGCACTTATATTTGTGGTCGATTATGCCAAGTGGATCGATCTGTTTGAGCACGTGGGCTGCTTTGAGCCCGAGTTTGTCGAGCGCACGGGCAAGGCGCCCCGCCCCGCGCCGGGTTTGGGCGACTTTGCCATCGCGGCGCAGGATGCCGTGATCGCCGCTCAAAACGCCGTGGTTGCCGCCGAGGCCCTGGGGCTGGGGAGCTGCTACATCGGTGATATCGTCGAGAACGCCGAGGAAGTTGCCGCACTGCTGGACTTGCCTGCCTATACCATGCCGCTGTCGATGCTCATCATCGGCACGCCCCGTAAGGAGCGCCCGGCAATCGCGCATCCCGTGGTGAACCTGGTGCACGAGGAGCGTTATTGTCGCGCCGACGCCGCGACGATGGATGCGCAGGTGGCCGAGATGGATGCGATGTTTCGCCCGCACGCCCGCGAGGTGGGCGAGCGCGTCATCGACATCTACACCCGTAAGCACACGAGCCCCTTTATGGCCGAGATGAGCCGCTCTATGGAGTGGTGGTTCAAAAACTGGCTCGGAAAATGACGAATGTGACAAAGGGGGCGTCCCTTTGTCACATTCCATATCGCCGCGGTGGCCTAAAGGCCGCATAAATGTTTATCTAGCTGGGAAAACGGTGCCATTAAAATATGGGCTGATTACATATAATCCCGTCG
>CABUDB010000055.1 GCA_902490245.1 uncultured Collinsella sp. | reverse complement strand
ATACACATGGCGTCGGCCATTGAGTAGCGGGCACCGTCATCTTCCATCAGCGCTTCGTTGAATGCCTCGATGTCCACCATGTCCTCGATTTTCTCAAGCACAGCCCTTCTCACGAACTCGGAAAAGGACATGTTTGAGATGTTCGCATGGGCCTGAACCAAAGCCATTTCGCTCTCATCGAACATGACCGCAATTTCGCATACCCCCATGGCCTCTCCAATCAATGCCGGCGACTGGACTGTACTGGCATACATCTTGTTGTTCAGATTAAACGGTCTCAAAACGTATACCCGCCTCAATTCAGAGACGGCATCTGGTTGCTGAAGAAGTTCATTTCCTTCGCTAAGGAAAAGGCAATCGCCTAGATCGGAGTTTCAGATGACCAACGATGATGGCCGCCTCCTGCTGGATGTGACCGAGATCAAGCGGCGGCGCAACCGGATGATACGTCAGACGATGGGATTTCGACATGCGGTTGTTGATGCGCACAACGGAGAGCTTGTTGCCGTGATACGCAGTCCCGATGATGCCTATGACTACTGCGACTATTTTGCCATGGTTCGTCGGGACGCCACTGTTCTCGATTTGTGGGCTGAGATTTAAAACATCTCTCCTACTTCAATGCGTTTTTTGGGTTTATAGCTGTTCGCTTTTTCGGCTGTGTCGCAGTTCGCTAGTTCATTCATTACGTTCTTCATATCGTCTGCAAATCAGTTATGCCGCGGTTACACAGCTCTGTTGTTGCGTTTCGTCGTAATTCAGCAATGACATAGCCGGAGCTCGCCCGCAAGTGTCGTACGCTGCCGTACAAAACTGCGTTTCGGCCGTCCGCGTACTGACAAGGCTCTGCCCTAGTACCCGGCGCCTGCTGCGGTTGTTCATATCTGAACTGCGACACAGCCGAACAAAGCAATTACGACACTACGCAACTGTGTAATTACCGAACTACGTGATAACGACAAAACTGAAAAACGTAACTGTTGAATTGCAGAACAATGAGCTAACGCCGCGAGTGCCGGGTACTAGGGCAGAACCCTAGCGTGCGCCGCTTGCGGCGGTACGCTGCCGGGCATTTTGTGCGGCAGTGTACGACTCTTGCGGACAGATTTCAGGACCGAATAGTCCGAGGTTCAATAGTTCTGTTATTACGTAGTTACATAGTGCGGCTATTCCGCTTTGTCGTTATTGCGTTATGTCGCATTGTCGATATTACGTAGTTCGGTTTTTCACTTTTTACGCCGTTCACTTATTCATTTGTTACATAGTGCCGCTATTCCGTGGCGTCACTTTTATGCCCACCGCGTGCGTATTCGACGGTGTGGGCAGCGTCTCCGAACACCTCGACTGCTGCCGCCACGAATTGCGGTGTGGTGCGCCTCGGGATATAGAAAGTTTTGTTGCCGAACACGATTGCGATCCAGGCGTTACGGTAGATGAATTGATACGCCGCCTCTCTTGAGCGCTTACCGCAGTATTCCTCTGCAATCTCGTCGATCTGCCAGAGATGGCCGAAGCCGACGATATATTCGGCGATGTACGCGCTCGTCTTGATTTGCACGCGCCGCGGGCGGCGGTATGGAGTATAGCTGCTTTTCCCAGGGTCCGCTTTAACGGGCACGGAATAGACCTCGGCTCGAGCCTTTTCAGCGACCACGCGCCGTGCATCATCGAGGCTATAACGCTTGCACAGGCGCTCGCCGTCGTCGGTCGAGCACTTCACGGTGATTGACTTGATATGCGGCGCCAGATACTTGTACATCCATGCTCGCGACGCGCCGAACTCCCACCGCAGATCTTCAATACTCAAGAACTCATCCATCTTCTGACCTCGATTTTCTGCCGATAAACGAGAAATCCCGCAAGAGACGCATACTTGTACCCCCATCGTAAATGTGGGTACAAATCTGCCGCCGACCCGGGCGGTTCGGCGCTTGCCAGGGCTCCGCCCTTGGACCGGGGAAGGACGCTCGCGCGCCTCATTATTACAATAACGGACAGGAACGAAATAGCGCCAAATTTCAAATTATTACGATAAAAGACACGGGTGCGGCGGCGTGTGCGATGGTGTCTGCGAGAGATTATTACGATAACGGACATGGCGGATTTATCGACCCAGCACCGGGTGTTCCCCTCGAAGATGCGACCGCCGTGGCGTCACCATCCAAAATCGCGACATTGGGATGGTGCAAACTGACCCTTAAGAGTCAGTTTGCACGCCAGCTTCGTTCAACGTCAGACACTGGGAATGTCAGACATTGAACCTGCGGCAAAGCCGCAGCTGGGGCAGCATGCGGCCTGAAATCGCTCGCGAAGCTCGCTTGATCGTGCGCGAATGTCTGACAGTGCTGTCAGACATTGTCGGACAATTCAAATGTCCGACAATGTGCACGGGATCGCACTCGCAAAGCTCGTTGAGCGGTCGATAGGCGCTTTGGAATCGGCGTAAACGGCGGGTGCCAGAAAAACGACCTCACGGAATCGCGCCCATGGTCGATTCATATGCTTATTCGAGATTCTGTTTGGTTTTGGGGCGACGGCCCGTCTCTATGAGGCGAATTAGCCGTACAGCTTGAGTTCCTGCGGCTCCATATGGTCACTCCCGAGAACGACATCCCTGATGTAGTCCTGCGGCAGCAGCTCGACAGGCAAAATTGTCGCCAGGAAGTCGTCGAACCGCGCCCGAGGCGTCGGGTCGGGCGCATGCATGACCTTGGTCGCGCCGTCGGGCAGGGTGATGGTGAGCCGCACCGCTCCGTTGCGTCGATACGCCCTCGACCATTCCTCGTCCGTGTCCCCGTAGCCTTTGCGGTCCGCGGTCGTCCTCCAAACGGTCCCCAGCTCGTCGAATGACCGCGGGTGCTCGCCGAGGTCGACCCAATGCAGTTCTGACCTCTTGCGCCTCGCCGCGTTATAGGCCGGCTTCCATTCGTCCGGCAGGTAGACCCTCTCGAAGACCTCGCGGGACAGCTCGCGGAACTTAACTTCATCCGCCCGCGACCGGCGCGGGTCGCTGCCCAACTCGGCCGCCTCGGCGGCCGCGGCCTCGAGCCAATCCATCGCCTCCCGGCTGCCCGCGAGAATATCCGCCGCGCCGACGACTCGGGTGCGCCTCTCGACCGTGCCGTTCACCGCCAAGTCGCGCAGCTCCTTGCGGGACCAGATGAAGCCGCCGCCGGGCCCGAGGCCGACCTTATCGGACCAATCGCCCGACACATAGATGTGCCGGATATGCTTGCAGTGTGACAGCACGAACGGGCGCGTACACTGCAGGGCCCGGCAGACCTGCTTGGTGGTCACGTCGAATTCGTTTTTGACGGCGTCGCCCAGCTCGTCGATGCCCTCCGGCAGCGTGATCAGCCCCGGGTCGTTCTCGTTTGTCCTCGGCTCGCACCTGCCCATGGCAATCGCCTCCTAATTATGTTAGTGATTTCGCTAACACTTTTATACCCGTTTGCAGTGGGGCCATCGGCAAGGGAATCGCGAAAGGGGCCCACCATTGAATAAAGCAGACGCCTTGCCCGGCGCCCTGTTTAATCGCGCTTATGTTAGTGATATAGCTAACATAAGCGCGATGTAGCCCATTTCGCTCCCACGGAAAGGCGCGCCGTGAGGCTATGCCGACCTGAGGATTCTCTCAGCCTTCTCGAGCGCAGCCGAGCGCAGGAACTCCGACTTCCGCATACCGCACGCGGTGGCCGCCCTCTCGATGAGATCGGCGCCCGTTTTCGGGCACTTGAAAGACAGATTGGCGTTGGCCTCTCCCTCGGAGAGCCTTGGGCGGCCGACGCGGAGGTTTGCCAGGGCCCCCGTCCAAGAGCCGGATTCATATTCCGCGCACTCGCGCTCGATGTCCTCGTCCGTGATTACGGTGCCGTTTGCAAGCCTGAACTCCATCAGTAACCTCTCCTTCTCGCGCTCTCGATCTCCTTCAGCGTCTTCTTGCTCGGCGGCGTCATGGCGTGATAGATAAGCCATACGCCGTCAGCCAGGAGGACTCCGACCATCTCGATATACCGGCCATGTGGGTCGTAGCCTGTCCGCATCTCCTGTTCCCCGGGTACGCGAACGGCCGCGAAGCGGTAGTTCTCCCATGCCGCCTCGACATCTCCGGCATCCAACTCGGGGTGTCGCTCGTGAACCCTTCGGTGTATCTGAACCATTGGCCTCCAATCGTACGAGAATATTCTACTACTATTTGGTAGTAGAATATTCGACGCATCAACTTATAAGGCCTATTCGCCAACCGTTCGTTCCAAAACGTATGTTTGGGGAACTTACGGCGACGCGCAACATCCTAACGGCGCTTCGGCTGTCAATAACTCCTATACCAACAGCGAGGATCAGGGGCATTACGAGCAGCAGGCGACCGGCAAGCACTGGGTCGTGGACGTGGTCGGCCACTGGGAGTAGGGATTGCCTTCAGGCGGTATCGCGCTGTCGCTGCGATTCACATCGCATGAACGATGGATGAACTCGCATGAAAACCAAAGCATACGGTAGTTTTATCTGACTAAAGAGGGTAAAATCACCGTAGAAGACGACGCATCCCGTGTAAGTAACAAGGAGCGCGGGCGGCCTAGTTTTCAACTTTTGTTAAATGCCCGGGCTCCACCCCGGGCATTCTTATTTGCGCCTGTCGCGGCGCAAATGCCGTCCACCGTCCGCACCGCGCGTACGCCTACGGACCTTAACTCGGACATCATACGAATCGAAAAACGCAATGACGAACGTGCCGACCGTCGCAAGGGCGGCCAGCGCATCAAGGATCTTTAGCATAGGGAAGCCTCCAATCGAATTGTCGGCCGCCCGCGCACGGAATGCGTCGTCTCGTCAATTCTAGCTGAACCAGCGGCTGTCGAACTTAATAACCAGATGGCCACAGTCCCAAAACGTATGCCGCGTGGAACTCGAAAACCGAACCCTCGATGCCGTGAACAGCGAGTGCCAAAACCCAGTGCCAAAACCTCCCCTTGCATTCCCATGAGAAAATCAAAAGACAAGGCAGGAGGCTGAAAATGACCAGATACGGATACGCTCGCGTGAGCACGAAGGATCAGAAGCTAGACAGGCAAATCGAGGCGTTGGTCAACGCCGGCGTGCCCTATGGCCATATCTACAAAGACAAGGTCACGGGTGCCAAGGACGGCGACCGAACTCAACAGAAGCGTCTGTTCAAGAAGATGAAGGCCGGCGATGAAGTGGTAGTCGAGTCCTGGGAGCGCCTAACCAGATCGACCAGGCAATTGCTGAACTACGACCTTATGTTCCGAAATCTCGGCGTGAAGCTAACCTCCTTGAAGCAGCCGGTTGACCTCGATACCGCCTTCGGCCGTTTCGTGCTGGGTACCCACGCCTGCACAGCCGAGCTTGAGCGCGATCTGATTAAGCAGCGCCAGGCCGAGGGCATCGCTGTAAAACGGAACCATGGTGGCAACGTCGGTGGCCGCCCGCGCATCGCGGACGTCAAGGCGGATGCCGCCGTGAAACTCTACCTTGCGCGGGAGACGCCCGTCCCCGACATCTGCGCCGCCACAGGCATCTCCAAATCGACCCTGTATCGCATCCTCCGTGAACGCGGATTGGTGGGCGTCAGGAAATGAGCCCGTCCATCGTTTCTCGATCTGTCTAATAAGCTCGAGTGCGGCGGCGCTACTATATAAGAGTGCGGTATTTCTCTAACTGAAACCCTGCGTGAATGCATGACCTGAGACGCCTTTTTAGAACTCACCGATCGCAGGATGACTACAAATCAACAGCGACCGTGCATTGTTCCCAGCCGCTTGGCATGGCGGAGCCATGCCGTTGTTGATTGGAGTGCCGCAATGGCAGACGAGAGAAAAATCAGGGAAATCTACGGCGTGAAGTCCGTCCACGAGGAGGCCGCCGAGCGGACCGAGGCGGCGTGGCGGGAGAAGCTACTGCGCGAGACGGCCGACCTCAGGACCGAGAACGCGCTGCTTAGGGCCCAGCTCGACGAATTCAACCGCAAGCTCGTCGAGGCGAGAGACCGGAACGAAAGGCTTGAGGCCGACTGCAATGAGCGGGTCGCCTTTATCGAGGAGAAGTTCGAGCTCGATACCGCGAGCCTCGAGCTCGAGAACAACGAGCTCCATGCCGCGAGCGTCAGGTACCTCTCCCGTGCTAAGGAGCTCGGCAGGCAGGTTGTCCAACTCCATGCCGAGGCTGAGGCCATGGTCGATGAGATCGAGCGACTGCGCGGCGAGCGTGGCGCCGCGCTGAAAGCCCAAGCCGAGCTGAGTGACGCACTCCTGGCCCAGCGTGACCTGATGGCCGAGGTCGCCGCCCTCAAGGACCGCCTCGCCGCCTCCGAGCAGCGTGCGGCCGTGGCCGAGGCCAAGGTCGAGGTCATGACCCAGATGAAGGGCGAGTAGCCCCGCGCTTCTCCTGTCAGGCTGCTGATTTCTAGGAACCTTCTAGAGCGCTTCTAGAAGGTTCCTAAAACCGGGCGCAGCATCTTCGATCGGCACGATATCTCGGTAGATAAGGCGATGCCTGTCGTCACGCCACTCGTCGTCGTGGTAGTGGCCGAAGAACCAGGCTCGGTAGCCGAGCCGCCCGTCGAGCTCGCCCAGGAATCGTTGCAGCCGGTCGCCCCGATACTCGCGTCCGCGCTCGCGGCACAGCCCCTCAGCAAGGGCGGCAGGAGCCTCGTGAGTCACAACGTGGTCGACCTTCCAGCCCACGCGATCGAGCGAGGCGCGGCAGTGCTCCATCTCCTCCTCGCTCGGCATCTCCTCGGGCCACCAGCTCCTCCCCTCCCTGCGATACTGCCTGTCGTTGCTCGCGGCGCCGCCCATGGCAAGGACCGTGAGCCCGCCGATGTCGAACGCCTCTCCACGCATCAGGTGCAGCACGTGCGGTCGCGCCTCATGGACGAGGCCGCCGCTCCACTCCCGCACCGGCAGTTCTGTCAGGGCGTGGTGGTTCTCATGGTTGCCGTCTACGAAACACGTGGTCCAGGGCTTCGACTCGAACCAGTCGAGCCAATACCTCTCAGCATTCGAGCCGTCCCAGACAAAGCCGAAGTCGCCGGCCACGATCACCGCGTCATCGCGCGTCAGGGTCCGGCCCAGCGGCCAATTCTTGAATGCAAACCGGCTGGACCCGTACTCGGCCCTGCCGTGCACGTCGCCTGTCACATAGACCGTCATCAGTACGCACCCCACGGCAGGAGTTTGTCCCCGAGCATCACGATCCGGTCATACAGCACCGTGTGCCGTTCGTCCGGGTTGCCGTCTCGGTGAAAATGGCCGTAATACCAGTGCTTATAGTCCAGGCGGTCCTCGAGCTCATCGAGGAATCCGGTCAGCCGGTCCACATCAGGGCGTTCCCAGCCTGGGTCCGGGTAGAGCGTCGGCGAGAGCATACGCGTGGCGCAGGTATGGGTGATGACGCAGTCGACCTTCCAGCCGACCTCGTCGAGCTTTGCCCGCGCGGCATCGAATTCGCGCTCATCCGGGAGCTCCTGAGGCCACCAGCTGGAATACGGCACGCGGTATTCCCTGTCCACGCTCGTGGCACCGCCCATGGTGAAGACCGTCGAACCGTCGAGCTCAAAGACCTCGCCGCGCGTCAGGCGCCGAATGGGCGAGGTGTCCGACAGGCGCTGCGTCAGCCCGCCATGCCATAACTCCATGGGGCGCTCCTCCCAGTGATCGAAGCGCTCGTGGTTGCCGTCGACGAACAGTACCGTGTAGGGCCGCGACTCCAGCCAGGCGATGTCGGCGCATTCCTCGGCAGAGAAATCCCACGGAAAGCCAAAGTCGCCGGCAACGATGAGATAGTCGTCGCTGGTAAGACTATCGCCAAGCCCCCAGTCGCGGAGCTTTTGCATGTCGAGTCCACCGTGGATGTCGCCCGTCACATAGACCGTCATCGAATCACCTCTTCCCTCTTGTACGCCGCCAGCTCGCGCTCGACCTGTCTGTCGCCGGTCTCGTTGACCCACCAGGGCCATTTCACCCGGCCGCACGGCTCGTCGACTCCGGCGAACCATTCCCTCAGCTCATCGAGGCTCACCGGGGAGTGCCCGTTGGCATCGCAACCGACGTCGTAGCGCAGAAGGCCCTGCTTGCGGTTGAACTCGTTGTACGCGCCGCCGCTGCTGTGGACGTGCCCGTGGAGGTGCCACGATCCATGGTTCATGCCCTGCCAGTCGGCCATGGGGTAATGGCTCAGGACGATCTTCTGCCCGTCGATCTTGAGCACGCAGATCGGCGGCTCCACGGTGAAGGCGCCCGTGACCGCCGGCTGGGTCCAGTCCTTGTCGTGGTTTCCCGGGACGAGGTGGATGCGCCTGCAGGCGATCTGCTTGCGCAGCCCGTAGGCGTCCTGGGCGGTCATCTTGAATGAGAAATCCCCCAGGATGTAGAGCTCGTCGTCCACGGCAACCTTGCCGTTGATGTTGTCGACGATGGCGTCGTTCATCTGCCAAATCGTCTCCCACGGGCGGTCGGTGAACTTCAGCACGTTCTCATGCCCGAAGTGGGTGTCGCTGGTAAACCAGATCATATTTATGTCTCCTTCTGTCGCTAAAAAACGTTCTCCTTCGAGGTCAGGAGACGTTTTATGAGCGACATGAGGTGCATATCCCTCATGTTTCAAGCTCCAATCTGCCGGATTTGCCCAACTAAAAGTTTACGCCCACGCGCGAAGGTTGATTTTCAATCTCAACGCAACAGCCTGAACGGGCCCCGCGTTTCCGCAGCT
>CABUDB010000054.1 GCA_902490245.1 uncultured Collinsella sp. | reverse complement strand
CGGCATACGGTCGATTTTTTGGGGTATTCGGTCGGCATTTCGTTATAATCATCTCGGTTTTCTTTCTTATGGTTTATCTATCAGCGCAAGACGATGTCAGATGGAGGTCTGAATGTACAAGCGCACTAAGATTGCATGCACCATGGGTCCCGCCTGCGATAGCGACGAGACCATCCGCGAGATGATCAAGGCGGGCATGAACGTCGCCCGTTTTAACTTCTCGCACGGCTCCTACGACGAGCACCACGGTCGCATCGAGCGCGTCCGCCGTATTTCCAAGGAGCTCGGTCTGCCTGTCGGCATCCTGCTCGACACCAAGGGCCCCGAGGTCCGCACCGGCCTTCTGGTCGACGGCAAGAAGGTTGCCGTCAAGACCGGCGATAAGATCGTCGTCACCGCTCAGCCCACGTCCGAGGATTTCCACGGCACCGCTGAGCACATCTCCCTCGACTACCTAGCTCTGCCCTCCGAGGTCGAGAAGGGCTCCCTCATCCTGATCGATGACGGCCTGGTTGCCCTCGAGGTCGAGTCCGTCAGTGGCCAGGACATGACCTGCATCGTTAAGAACGACGGCCTGATCGGCGAGCGCAAGGGCGTCAACATGCCCAACGTCAACATCTCGCTGCCCGCCATCACCGAGCGCGATCGTCAGGACATCCTCTTTGGCCTGACCGAGAACATCGACTACATCGCCGCTTCCTTCATCCGTGACGGCGAGTCCGTCCGCGGCATCCGCGAGCTTTGCCGCGAGAACGGCGGCGAGCACGTGACGATCTTCCCGAAGATCGAGTGCGCCTTGGGCGTCGAGAACTTCGACGAGATTCTCGAGGCTTCTGACGGCATCATGGTCGCCCGTGGCGACCTGGGCATCGAGATCAAGCCCGAGCTCGTTCCGCACATCCAGAAGGAGATCATCGCCAAGTGCAACGCGGCCTACAAGCCCGTCATCACCGCTACGCAGATGCTCGACTCCATGCAGCAGAACCCGCGCCCGACGCGCGCCGAGGTTGCCGACGTTGCTAACGCCATTTATGACGGCACCGACGCCGTCATGCTGTCCGGCGAGTCCGCTGCCGGTAAGTACCCGGTCGAGGCCGTCAAGATGCAGGCCAGCATTGCTCTCGAGACCGAGAAGTACCTCCCGGCCCACGCTCCGCTCGAGGTTCCGGCCGATGCTCACGGCACCCGCGTCGTCAACAACGTTGTGGGTATGTCCGCTGTGAACATGGCCACCACCGTTGGCGCCAAGTGCATCACCGTGCCGACGACCACCGGTCGTACCGCTCGCCTGATCTCGCACTTCCGTCCCAACATGCCGATCTGCGCGTTCTCCCGCCACGAGTGGGCCGTCCAGCAGATGATCATGTACTGGGGCGTTATCCCGCACCAGGCCGAGATTACCCAGGGCACCGTCAACGGCACGATCGTCAAGGCGATCGAGACCGCTAAGGAGCTCGGCTACGTCGAGGCCGGCGACCTGACCGTCGCCACCGCCGGCGATCCCCGCATGAGCGTCCAGCTCGAGGACAAGGTCTCCTCGACCAACGTCGCTTACGTCGCTCAGGTGCGCTAAATCGCACTTGCAAGCAGATTTGCATTGCAAAGGGCCCGGAAGGCATTGCCTTCCGGGCCCTTTTTAGACCTTCTTCGTATGCCGCATCATCGATTTGTGTTCAGTCGCAAGCCTCTCCGATGCCGAGCGCACCACCGAAGACGCCCTGCGACGGGAGCCGTTGGTCAATTGGAATGAACTGTTCACCGTTAAGCCGGCCGGCTAGCAGCTAGCGATCAGGGGGACTGCGGGAACGTCAGAAGCAGCGACGCGAGCCGCAAATCCCGCCTCGGTCAGCTCGATGACCTCGGTAAACGTTGCATCGAAAAACTCCTCGGTTAGCAGGCGATACGGCGGATGATCGGGCTCGCCGGGGTTTTCGCGTACAATCTCGTGCATGACGCCGATAGTCTTGAGCACATATTCTTTATGGATGGGATACTGCCCAAAACGCGTCGCAGCGGTATAGAGGCGATCGGTCGCACGCGGAATGGAAACGATGCCCAGCGTCTTGCCAAACCAGTCAAAATCGCCCTGCTTTTTAATGCGGAATTCCTCGCACGGCTTGCCGCCGCGTGCTTCCAGATACTGGTTCACACGCGTGTTCCATACCGTGTCGGCCACCAGATGCGACCAGACGCCCAGCGTTAAATCGAGCAGCGACTGCGCCACATCTTCGGACGCAAGCGAGAACTCACAGGCGCCGGGACCGACAACCGGCTCGGCATCCCTGTAGCGCTGAGGATAGTGCACGCGGTTCAGTCGCTCGCGCTCCTCGACAATCGAGGTAGCCTCAGCAGGTTCGCCCGCGGGTGCGCCTTTAAGCAGCGGCGCCACATAGGTATCCCAGAACTCGTGCTCGCGCGGCTTAGGGATAGGCTCGGGCTTTGCAAAGTGCGTAATGCGATACGGAATGGGATCGGCGATGCCAGGGACCATATAGCCCACGAAGATATCCGGAACCACGCAGCCAAACAAAAAGGCATTACGGTCGCGCACGCTATCGGCAAGCACGCTAGCACGTGCCAGCAAGCGCTCCGTTTGAGCGATATGAATGTTCCAACTTGGCATAGCCACCCCCATAAAACCTGGTTAACTATACCATCACGGCAGAGTCGCACAGGCGGCCATACATACCCTACGCAGCAACTATTCCGCAGCACCGCTTTCGGTTCCATACGACGGCACGGGCGCCTCGACCACATGGTGATATCGATCGATATAGATGGCACGGGCCTCCAGGCGGCGCACCAAATCTTGATGGTGCGTACTCATCAAAACCGTCTTACCGGCAGCAACGTAGGCCAGCAAAAAGTTGACTACGATGTCGCACGAGTCCTCATCGAGCCCGTTGGTGGGCTCATCGAGCACTAGGATATCGGGGTTCATCGACACCACCGCAGCCAGCGCAACGCGCTTCTTTTGCCCGCCCGAAAGCTGATAGGGCGAGGCATCGACCAGATCGGCAACCTGGAACAGCTCCATGGCATCGCGGACGCGGCGCTCGAGCTCGTCTGTCGGCAGCCCCATCTGCGCGGGGCCAAAAGCAACTTCCTCGCCCACCGTAGCGCAGAACAGCTGGGCGTCGGCATTCTGGAACACAAAGCCCACGCGCTGATGAAAACGCTGAGCGGCTGCGGAATCCTTGAGATATGCCGCATCGATCACGTGCCCGTCAAACAGGTACGCACCCGCGTCCGCTAGTTCAAGACCGTTGATAAGGCGCATAATCGTCGTCTTACCGCAGCCGTTGGGACCGAGTAGGGCAACGAGTTCACCACGATCGACCTGCAGCGACACACCATCGACAACCGTATGCCCCGCATAGGAGAACAGCACGTCGCGAAACTCGATGAGCGGCACGCTCTTGGCGCCAGTAGCACCGCTCGCGCCCATCACGCCATTCGTATCGTTTGCCAAAACGTCGCCCTTCCCTATCCACATCGACGGCTCGGCCGCCCGCGCTACAGCACCGCGCACAACACGGCGAGCAGCACCACGACGACCGCATAGACCGCATCGCGCCAGCCAAAGCCGCTCCGCGCGGGAGTCGGATACGCACCGGCAAAGCCACGGCAAAGCATAGCCTCGTCCATCGCGCGGCTGCATTCCATCGCCTTGATAAAGGTCATGCCCATGATACCCGCGATCGAATCGGTACGCGAAAAACCCGCAGGCGCACGACCCACACTGCGCAGCATGACCGATTCGGTCAGATCGTGCGCCGTGCGTCCCAGCACCTCGATGTGCTTGAGCGCCATATCAAACGTAAAGATGACCTCGTCGGGCAGCTGTAGCGTCTTGAGCGCCGCCGACATGCGGCTCCAGGTGAGCGTCCACGAAACGCCCAGCACGAACGACACGTTAATGAACGTCTTGAGCGCGATCTTGAGCATGGCGCCCGCGGCAGAAGCGCCCAGCAGCAGGGCAGGCAGTGCCAGAACCACCGCAAGCCCCGTGGCGCCGAGCGCCGGTACAAAGGTCGCACGCAGCCCGCGTACGGGGCGCACGGCAACGAGCACCAGCGCGATGGCCGCCATCAACATGAGGTACAGCGGGCTCTGCGTCAGACACACGCACAGGACGCAAACGAACATCCCCACCAGGCGCACCGGAGCCGAAACGCAAGAAAGGGCGCGGTCGACCATCGACCCGCCCTCGTGCGCGCCTCCACCCAGGCGAACCCGCTCAAGCAGGCTCGCCAGGTGCAGGACATTCTTTTGCATCACACGATGCC
Source organism: uncultured Collinsella sp. (assembly GCA_902490245.1). Taxonomy (GTDB): domain Bacteria; phylum Actinomycetota; class Coriobacteriia; order Coriobacteriales; family Coriobacteriaceae; genus Collinsella. The sequence goes on along the minus strand of CABUDB010000054.1, from coordinate 4,577 downwards.
GAGCCCCTGCGGGCTCGTAACGCTCCTCGGCCGCAAGCCAACTAGGCAGCTCGGCTATTGCCATGAGCACCGCTTTCCTTGACCGTCAGCGAGACCAGGCGGAATGTGATGGTGAGCACCGCCACGCCAATCACGCCCGAAAGAATATACATCGCAGCCTGGCCGGCAAAGCCAAGGCCCTGCTCCTCGGAATAGGCCTGCAGATAATCGCCCGTGGGCAGGGCGTCGGCAAAGGTCGGGGTGTCGAGGCCGACCGAAGCCTGCAGGCTGTCGTCGCCAGCCTCCTGAACGGCGGTCGCGGCGCCCTCGGCGTCCCACTCACCCCAGGCGTCACCGGTGGCGAGCAAGCCGAGCGGCGTAGCCACGACAAGCACGGCGACCAGAATGAGCGTGGGAATCAGGGAAGTCTTCTTGGCGGTACCATCGGCGGCAAGCTGGCCATCGGCGGCTTCGGGGCCGACGATAATGCTCGGCGCCGTCTTCTTAATGAAGCCGTAGATGGCGGCCGTCGCCACGCCCTCGATCACGCCGGCAACCAGCATATGCGGGATCAACATGGCCGGAATAGCCACGGACAGCGGGAAGGGGCAGTACAGAGGGGCGCCCGAAGCGTTGGTGAAGAGCATCGGCTGAATACCAAACTCGATTGCCGCGCACAGGGCCGCCAGGCACAGGCCGACCCAACCGCTCACGATGGCAGAAACCGAGGTGCCCCAGCTCTTGTCGTGCAGACGGCTGTTGAGCGCACGGAACACGATAGCAGCGACAAACGGCAGCACAAAGGCCATGTTAAAGCAGTTGGCGCCAAACGACAGAACGCCGCCGTCGCCAAACAGCAGCGCCTGCAGCGCCAGAGCGACCGAGACAGCGATAGCCGCGGCCTCGGGGCCCAGCAGCAGCGCGATGAGTGCGCCGCCGACGGCGTGACCAGTGGTACCGCCGGGCAGCGGAACGTTGAACATCATGAGCAAGAAGGAGAATGCGGCGCAGATGCCCAGGAACGCCATATGCTCGCGATCGAGCGTGGCGCGCACCTTTTTGATGCAGTGAACCCATACGGGCACCATCGCCACCGCCATAACGGCATCGGTCTGCGGGGACAGATAATTATCGGGAATATGCATGAGCCCTCTCAATCAGAACGTTGTGTGTTACGTTTCCAACAATCCGTAACACCGACTCTGCATACTAACAAAAAGGCGCACCGCCCACAACGCAGCACGCCCTTGCAATACGTACGTTATTAGCCCAGGTCCACGCACCGCCCAATAAAGGGCCCATGCACTCCCAACTTTCCGGTCACCCGGAAGAAGGTGCGATCCGCTCGCAACAAGGTTAACGCAGGAACCCGCCCCCGAGAGGGGTTTTCTAAGGCAACATCCCGCAGCCGCGAAGTGGCGAGGACGTTGCCGTGAAAACCCCGCAGGGGGCGGGTTCCGAACAGCAAAGATTACGAGCGGACTTCGCCGTTTACGCCCTTGCACACCTTGGTGACGATCTTCTGGTGCGCCTTCTCGACCTCTTCGCTAGTAAGCGTGTGGTCGTCCGAGCGATACGTGAGCGCAAAGGCCATGGACTTCTTGCCCTTGCCGATACGAACCGGATCGCGGTAGACATCGAACAGGCGCACGCCCTCGAGCAGCTTGCCGCCGGCGCTGGTAATACGGCGCTCAAGATCCTCGCAGGTCACGGCATTGTCGACCACAATGGCAAGGTCGTGCTCAACGGCCGGGTACTGCGAGAACTCGCGGTAGTTCTCCTGGTTGCGGGCGCCCTTGATCAGCTTGTCCAGGTCAAGCTCAAAGGCAACGACAACCTCGTCGATGCCGCAGGCCTCGCGCGCCTCGGGGTGGATCTCGCCGACCCAACCCAGCACGGTGCCGCCGGACAGAACCTCGGCCGCACGACCCGGCTGCAAAAAGGCATAGCCCTCGCCCTCGACGGGACGGAAGCGAACCTTCTCGATGCGCAGCTGGGCGAGCAGCTCCTCGACGATACCCTTGCCAAAGAAGAAACGCAGTTTACGGTACTTCATGTTCCAAGACTGCTCGCTCCACTGGCCCGAGAGCACACCCGCGACGGACTTGGTCTCCTTGGGCAGGCTGGCGTTCTCGCGACCGTGGAACAGGCTGCCGACCTCGTACAGGTGCACGTTGGGCGTACCGTGCGCCTCGTTGTAGGCCACGGACTGCAGCAGGCCCGGCAGCAGCGAACGACGCATCTCGGTCTGCTCGGCCACCAGCGGGTTCATGAGCACCACGGGGCAGCCGCGACCCTCGGTGGGCATGCCGATCTTCTCCAGGTCGCCCGGGGCGGCAAAGCCAAAGGTCGTGGTCTCGTTGAGGCCGCAGGCGCGCAGGATCTCGCCGACCTTGCGGGTGAGCTTCTGCTCGCGGGTCAGGCCGCCGATGTGGTTCTTGGCAGCCGGGATGGTCGCCGTCACACGGCCCATGCCCCATAGGCGCAGGACCTCCTCGATCAGGTCAATCTCGCGCGGCAGGTCGGGACGGAAGCTCGGCGGGGTAACCATAAAGTCCTCGCCGTCGCGCTCGACGGTGCAGCCCAGACGGGTAAGCGAACGCTCGATAAAATCGGGCTCGATGTCGGCACCGCAGATGGCATGCACGCGGGCCAGGCGCAGCTTGATGCTGTCGATGGTCTTGGGCGCGGGGAAAACATCGACATAGCCGGGAGCAACCTCGCCGCCGGCGATCTCCTCGATGAACGCGCAGGTAACGTTGGCGACATCCACGCAGCCAGTCTCGTCAACCTGGCGCTCAAAGCGAATGGAGGCGTCGGAGATCAGCGACAGATCGCGGCTGGTGTGCGAGGTGCGACCGGCGTTGAAGCAAGCGCTCTCGACCATCACGTCGACGGTGTCGTCCTCGATCTCGGAATCCATGCCGCCCATAACGCCGGCCAACGCCACGGGGCGCTCGCCGTCGGTGATAAGGCCCATGCCGGCGTCGAGCACGCGCTCTTCGCCATCGAGCGTCGTGAATTTCTCATCCTGCTGGGCGGCGCGAACCACCACGCGACGGTGGCCATCGCGCTCGGCAAAGGTGTCCAGGTCAAAGGCGTGCAGCGGCTGACCGGTGAGCATCATCACGTAGTTGGTGATGTCGACGATGTTGTTGTGCGGACGCACGCCCAGGGCGTTAAGGCGCTTGACCATCCAGTCGGGCGACGGGCCGACCTTCACGTTGCGCACGATGCGGGCGACATAGCGGTCGCACAGGCCCTCGTCGGCAATCTCGACGGAAAGCTCGTCGTCGGTCGCGCGGCCAGTCTCCGCCTTGATGGCGGGCAGCTCCACGTGGAAATCGCGGTCGAAAATGGCACCGGTCTCGCGGGCCATGCCGATCATGGACAGGCAATCGGGACGGTTGGGCGTGATCTCGCAGTCGAGCACAGTATCACTCGAGCCCACGTACTCGGCAAACGGCATACCGCAGGGCGTGTCCTCGGGCAGAATCATGATGCCGGAGTGGTCGCCACCCAGGCCGAGCTCGCGCGCAGAGCAGTTCATGCCCATGGACACGACGCCGCGAAGCTTGCTCTTCTTGATCTTGACGTCGCCGGGCAGGACAGCGCCGATCATGGCCGTGACGATGTGGTCGCCGGCCTCGAAGTTCTGCGCGCCGCAGACGATCTGCAGCGGAGCGGGATTGCCGTCGGCATCGAGGTTCTTGTCGCCCACATCGACCGAGCACACATACATGTGGTCGCTATCGGGGTGCGGGGTCTTGGTGAGCACCTTGGCGGTCACCACATGGTCGAAGGACTCGCCCACGGTGTCGATCGCCTCGACCTCGGTGCCGGTACGGATATATTCGTCCGAAAGGGTCTTGGGATCCTCCGGAATATCGATCATGGTCTTGAGCCAGTCGTAAGAAACGCGCATGTAGCTCTCCTAGTTCTTAATCTCCGCATAGGGAGGAAATATCAAATGAAGACGTTCGCCTTAGGGTTGTCCAGGTGCCCCAGGTTGGCGTGAAAGAGGAGCGACGCGTACTAAAGGTACGCGAGCGACGGTTTGAACGCCAAGATGGGGTGCCTGGGCAAGCCTAAAATTGGTTCAAGAAGCGCATATCGCCAGTCATGAGCGTTCTGAGGTCCGGCAGGTCGTAGCGCAGGGCCGCGACGCGCTCGGCGCCAATGCCAAAGGCGAAGCCGGTGTACTTCTCGGGATCGATGCCGCAGTTGATCAGGACGTTGGGGTCGACCATGCCGCAGCCCAAGATCTCGATCCAGCCGCTGTGCTTGCAGAAGTTGCAGCCCTTGCCGCCGCACACGTGGCAGCTCACGTCCACCTCGCAGCTGGGCTCGGTGAAGGGGAAGAAGTGCGGGCGGTAACGCGTCTTGCGATCCTCGCCAAACATGCACTTAACAAAGTAGTCGAGCGTGCCCTTCAGGTCGCCAAAGGTGATGCCCTCGTCGACGACCAGGCCCTCGATCTGGTTGAACTGCGGCAGGTGGCAGGCATCGGCCGTGTCGGGACGGTAGACGGTGCCCGGGCAGATATTGTCGTTTTAAGTTTTCCGTTGAAGAATGAAACTCGGCCGACTGGCGGATAC
>CABUDB010000053.1 GCA_902490245.1 uncultured Collinsella sp. | reverse complement strand
GCTGTTGAGGATATTGCAGTTAAACCCCACACAAGCCATTACGCCGAAGATCCAGCCATTTGCAAAATGCCACGCAACCATTAGCAGATACGGGACAATTATCGCTTTGATTCTGCTACGAAACAAAATTGAGAAGCCAGTTACAGCCATGGATAAAGTCCCGAGCGTGACAGCATCGAACAGCGTGTATGCGAGCACATATGACAAAGGATGCGAATAAAATAGACCGGAGAAGTAGCTATGCAGGTAAAGTCCTACGTAAGTCGACTCATCGACCCGAGGAAGATACGCAGGAAAAAGCATCGAGACGATCAGGAAATTGACGAGCAGAGGAATGGCAGTCACTGTAAACGCGGAGAGGAAAGCAGACAGCATCTTTACGTTCACGTACGCCTTTCTGGAAACGCGCGTGCATATCTGCATGTCATAACCACTCAAACGCTCAAAGAGACACGACCAAGATCCAGCCAACATTGCAAGCAGGGGCAGTGCATAGAAAAACACCGACGCAGACAGTGGCGCGTTCGCGCTCACAACAATCCAGTTACCGAAGCTGCTTTCACGTGTTTGACCGAGATAATTTTCGGCTTGCACGCCAACGCCGTAACCAAAAGAAAGAAGGTTGTGGCGCTCTTTTTCCAAATTTGCCCACGGCTCCAGCGCGGCAGCTATTGCAACTGCGACCGCAATCAAGAGAGCAAGGATAAAAGCTGGACGTCTAATCGTTTTCGACAGTTCGTATCTTGCGAGCTTTTGGTTCATACGTCCTCCTCCCCCTTCCGACCCAGAAAGCCGGAAGGGAGCCATTTCAAACAACTATGCGGGAAGCTTGTGGAAATGCCCGACGCAGTCGGGGCTCCATACGCCAATAACAGTGCCGTAGCCAGACTCCGCCCATGCAGTCAGTCGCGCCGCAGATCGCCCGTTCTCACGGACGAGGTTATACATTTCCCACTGTCCCTTGTGATTCGAACGATACGTTCCCTGAGTACAATTCATGCTGCCGCTACCGCTTGTGTTATACGCACCGTCTGTATATAACCGAAGCGGATTTCCCGTATGGCCCTGGATATCCAGATAGAGCGATGAGGAATCATCCTTTTGACGGTAGCCAGTTGCACTCGTCCCGGCACATTGAAAACTAAATGCCTTATCGGCATTGTTCGTACAGGTCGTAATTCCCGTATCGGCGTTTTGAGTAATGCTGGAAACCTGAGAGGTGTCAAACTCCTCTTGTGCAAACGATGCAGCGGGAACCCCTAGGGACAGACCAGCTGCAATCACCAAGCCGACTCCGATTCGAGCAATAGCGCTCCTTGGCTTAATCATGGCCTTCTCCAATCAAAAGCGGTTAACAATGCGTCGACGCACGGCAACCTTCGCATGAATAGAGAAAGATGTCTGTAAACACCCGCTATTGAGTTGATTGCTCAGGCGTTTACACGTTATTTACCTGCGATAACAATAAAATTAGCTCCGCCTTATTCTTGATCTTCAACTGGCGGTAAGATGCAGACCGCAGCGCTTGCACCGTAGATGCAGCGTAACCGACATCCTCCGCAATGGCCTTTGTCGTTGCCCCCTCTGCCGTCATCAGCAAAATTTGCGACTGAACATCAGAAAGGGAGCGCGACGTAAGCAGGGCCAGCTGGCGCACGCGGGCCGTTTCGGTGGACCCGTTCGCCCGGTACTCCAAGACGGCCTTCTCGTCCTCAACCGAGCGGGCGAGCGCGATGTGCGTAACGAACATGGGCACAGACCAGCAAACAATCACCGTTGCCACGACGACATTGACAGCCGAACTTTGCCCCAACAACGACGCGAGGAACAACGGCTCGAAAACCGTCAGATCCTGCACCATATTGAGCAAGACAGCCCAAACAGGAGCCGTCGCCCCGAAGCAAAGCATCCATATCCCAAGCATTTTGCGCTGCGGACAGCTTCGCATCACTATATATGTGAGCAGCACCCCCGTCAGCACCGCAAGTCCATGGATTCGCCCCCTAGCGACCGCATAGATTAAGGCAACCATGCCCATTGACACCAACGGCACGATAGCCCGAGCATGGGCATGCACCTTAAACGGACGCAGCCCAACAGCGAGCGAAGCCGTAGACGCCACGCCGCAAAACAGGACCGGCACAGCCATCAACGGAACGCGTATGCACATCAATGCCGCGATATAGATAAAAGACCATTCCACAGCAGATAGCACCGCCCATACGTACGGGCTTCCGAGCCAAATCGCTTCACCCGCTCTATCCAGCGCAGCGCCACGATTCGCTTTTCCACCCGCGTAGCGTAGCGACAGAAGCAGTCCGAGACCCAATGCGTAGCTTAAGAGGGAAAAGGCGACAGCCCGCGAAACACCGGACCCCCAATCGCTATCCGCCATTACCAAGGGCCCCGCCGCAAGGAGGATAAAGAATAATGTGAGCAGGTATCGAAACAGCCGGCGCGTTCGAGCTGATGCCACTATATCGTCAGCATGCCGCTGCGGTAGCTCATGCCCTACAGTATCGCCCTCACCCGCAAACAGCGCCACGAGCTCGCGTGAGCCCGCAACCGACGCCTTCCCGTATGCTCGGTGAAGCGTTGTTCTCACCGTCGATGGCTTCGTATCCGTCTCCTTGGCAATTTCCGCCGGCGTTTTCCCTTTGAGCAGCAGTCGAACAAACTGCTCTTCTCTAGGCGACAGGGCAGGGGAAAACACCCCCGCATCGAATGTGTCGGACGCACAGGCGATATCCGAATTGTTGTCCCGTTTCCCCCTTAGCAACATGCATACGAAGGCAGCAGCGATAACGGACCCCATCGCCAGCAATGCAATGACCACGGCATCGCTTGCGAAGTATGCCGCCTCAACAGCCGGAATAAGACCAATAGGAACTGCTACGAGCACAGAACAGGCAAACACGTCGCGCCGCCCATGGCCAAAGGCACGAGGGCGGCAAAACGGCGGGGCCACAGTCAATGCGAGATAGACCAACGGAATTAAAAGCGCAAGGCCAATTGACGCGGCCGTTACAGGGGGCATCCCCCATGGCTCGGGAACGACTCTCCATGAAACTCGACAGCAAAACAGCAGGCAAGACATGACGGCTATTGTTTCTGTAAAAATCGCGTCCTGCGGGTGACGAGTTTCCCTTTCGTCAGTCCGTGTCGACCTCTGCGTCAAAGGAGAGTCCGCCGTGCCCCAAATAACATATGAGAGAAGCAGCGACCCAACAAAGCACGAGACACACGAAACGCCATGTAACAACCAAATCGGTGCAAACACGATTGGAATAGAGTCTCCGCGAGCATAGAAAGCCAGGTCGGCCCATTCGGGAACCGTTGCAATAACACCAAGGAAAACACCGATGGCACCGAGATGCCTCGGCCTTCTCATTCCCCCCTTGCATAGCGCAGCACCATGAACAAACGCCGCGAGGCATGCGCCCAGGATAACGAGCCAGGTCATTGCACCTGACGCTAGGCCGATTGAAGATGAAAACCGGTGATAAGGGGTGACCGCCATTACGACAAGCGCAATGGCGCAGGCAAATGTAGCAGAACGGCGGGAAAAGAGCATACGGCCTCCATAGCGTGTCATTATATCGCTCGAGCCGCTCGTTTATCTCTGTTCTCACACCAGCCAGCATCAATGATTCAGGCGAACTCCAATCCGCGCCAGATCACGGTCCGGCTTTTGTTCGCAGTCCCCACATCAAAGCGGGATGCGGTTTCCTTTTGGACGCCGGTTCGGAAAGCGCATCCCGTTCCAGGGCAATATTCTGGGATGCAGTTTCCGCAGCCCACCCCATTTGGGGTGGCGCGCGCAGACGTGGTGTAAGAGCGTCCCGAGGTCCGTCGCTGCAAGTCCCGATGTTACTCCTTCTTGAGACCGCGCCTCTCGACTATCTCGTCCACTATCTCCCTGGCGCGCCGCCCGAGCGCGCGGCGCCTCCCCTCTGTCGGGGCCGGCCTGTCCGCGGGCTCGGCGAAGCCCTCGGCGGCCGAGGCCTCGGAGAACACGCGCTGCTGGGACCACTGTCCCTCGGTCTCCATGAGGCTCGCGCACGTCAGGCGCAGCATCGACTCCCTCGAGGGGAAGGACTGCACGACCCTGTAGCGGCGCTTGATCTCGCGGTTGGCGCGCTCCTGGACGTTGTTGGTGCGGAGCTTGGCCCAGTGCGCCCTGGGGAAGGCCGTGAACGCCAGCGCGGAGTCCTCGGCCTGCTCGAAGACCTCGCCGGCCCTGGCGGACACCGACGCCACCCAGGGCGCCGCCTCGGCCCACACGCAGCGCGCGAGGTCGGGGTCGTCCTGGTAGACCGCGGCGTGCACGAGGTCCCTGACGGCCGCCTTGGAGTCCTCGGGCCTGCCCGAGCAGGCGCTCTGGAGGTTGCGCTGCAGGTGCGTCACGCAGCGCTGCCAGGCGCAGCCCTGGAACAGGCGCGAGACGGCGGCCACGAGCCCGGCGTGGCTGTCGGAGACCACGAGGCGAACGCCGGCCAGCCCGCGCTCGCGCAGCCCGCCGAGGAATGCCGCCCAGGAGTCCTCGCTCTCGGTGTCGACCACGTCGCAGCCCAGGAAGTGCTTGCGCCCGTCGGCGCCCAGCCCGATCGCGGTCACGACGCCCTGCGAGACGACCGACGAGCCGACCCTGCAGCTCATGTAGGTGGCGTCGAGCCACAGGTAGCAGCACGGCGTGCCCGACAGGTCGCGGCGGCGGAACTCCGCCACCTCGGCGTCGAGGTCGGAGCAGAGGCTCGAGACCTCCGAGCTCGACAGCGAGGATATGCCCAGCTTGGACGCCACGCGCTCGACCTTGCGGGTGGACACGCCGCATACGTACATCTCCTGCACGATGGCGGCCACCGAGGTGTCGACGCGCGACCATCGCGCGAGCATGCCCTCGGGGTAGTAGGTGCCGTGCCTGAGCTTGGGTATCTCGAGCTCCACGTCGCCCACGGCGGTCTTGAGCGACCTGGGGCGGTAGCCGTTGCGGCTGTTCTCCCTGCCGTCGCTGCGCTCGTTGCGGCTCGCGCCGCACATCTGCTGGGCCTCGGAGTCCATCAGCGCGTTCATCACGCTGCCCAGCACCCTGCACGCGAACTCGCGCGCGTCGCCGCACTCCTGCCAAAGCCTCGCCGCCTCGAGGGCCTCGTCGCGGCCGAGGCGCAGTACACTCTCTTCTTGGGGCATCGCCTTTCCTTCCATTCGTCACCTTCATTACTCCAACGACGAATTCTAGGCGGTGTCCCCTCCCTTTCAAGAAAGGGCGGAGGCGGGGCATTCCCCGCCTCTTACACCACATCTCTGCGCGCTACCGCGCTCGGCCGCTTCGATCACGTGTTTGGCGAGGATCGCCGTCGTCACGGCGCCCACGCCGCCCGGCACGGGCGTGATGGCGTTAACGACCGGCTCCGCGGCAACAAAATCGACGTCACCCACCAGCTTGCCAGCGTCCTCATCCCAGTTAATGCCAACATCGATGATCGTCTGGTCCTCGCGAACGGCATCCACGCCAATCGTACGCGCGCGTCCAACGGCCGCAACCACAATGTCGGCAGCACGGCACTCAGCGGCCAAGTCATGCGTATGCGTATGGCACGTCGTCACGGTTGCATTGCGAGCCGTAAGCATGGCGGCAACGGGACGGCCAATCACCAGCGACCGACCAACGACCGCGACCTTGGCCCCATCCAGCTCAACGCCGTAATGATCCAGCAAAGCAAGCACGGCTTCGGCTGTGCAGGGGGCAAAACCCTCGCCGCGCCCCGAAAGCGTGGTGAGCAGCGAAGCCGGCGTCATGGAGTCAACGTCCTTGGCGGGATCGAGTGCCGAGGCAACCGCGTCCTCGTCAAGGCCGGCGGGCAGCGGGCGGAACATCAGGCAGCCATGAACAGCGGGGTCGGAATTGATGTCCTCGATGGCCGCCAACAGCTCGTCCTGCGAAACATCGGCGGGAAGCAAAACGCGGCGAGCTTCAATGCCAACCTTCTCGCAGCGCCTGAGCGCACCGCGCTCGTAGGATAGGTCGTCCTCGCGTTCACCCACACGCACGATAGCCAACGTCGGAACAACGCCCCGCTCGCGCAGGGCTGCGCAGCGAGCAGCAAGTTCCTCAGTCAAAGCGCGAGCGACGGGAGCACCCTTCAACAGTTCAGCCATGGCTATCCTCTCTTCCTTGCAGCGTCGGCGGCGCGGCGCGCCAGCGCATCGGCGCGCGGCAACCACGTGTCGAGCAGCTCATCGCACGCGGTCTCGAGCTCCTCGGCGCGCGCCCGGTCCTTCATAGACGTGGTGTTGGCAAAGAGCGTCAAGCTCGCGCCCTGCATAGCGGAACGGCAGAACACGGCGCCGCACGCCACATCGGACAGCAGCTGACGCGAACCCTTGTCGGCCATGTCCTCGAGCAGCGCCAGCGCACGCCCGCAGGCATCCATAATGCGATACGGCGGCATAGCGGCCACATGCAGCGCATCCTGAATCGCGGTCGCTCGAGCCGGATCGTCACGCGGAATACCGTACGCCGCGGACACCTGCCCATAGGCACGAACGTCCTCGGCAACCAACTCGACAAGCTCCTGGGCCAGCTCATCAGCATGGGCAAACGCACGCGTCAGGTCATCCGCACGATCAGCAAGCGCGGGATTGGTCGCACCGTAGCGGGCAACCATTCCGCACAGCGAGGCGCCCAGCGCGCCCACAAAGGCGCTCGCGCTGCCACCGCCGGGAACCGGCTCGCGCGCGGCCAGCGCCTCGGCAAACCCGCGGCAGGTCTTGTCCATCATCTCTTGGCTCATACGCATGCACCTTCAAGTCATATACATCGGTCGGGTGGAAACCGCCGACCGACCGCATCGATCACGTAATGCTGCTAAGTCTAGCCCATAAGTACTCGAGCGTCAGCGCACCTGGCCATCGCGGATTACTATGACGAACGATAGGCGTCGGCACCGCAAACATGGGACACATGGCCCACCTTTCGAGACTTCCGGGCAGCGGCAACTGGGGCATACATATAGGTAAGGAGCCCTATGTTGGGGCAAGCTCATCACGGCACCGGACGACGAATGGAGGAATAACCGCACAGTAAACAAAGGCGTCATGTGCATGCGTAACCGCTGCCCCAGCGATCCGCGGCACACGATGTCCCTGGCAGACAAGGAGGACGCCACCATGAAGAAAAAGACCCTATCGATCCTTTCCCTTTGCATCGCCCTCTTTGCCGCGTTTGCCCTTGTCGGCTGCGGCGGGAGCGCATCGGGCGGCGGCAGCGCCTCCAAGAGCGAGAGCAAGGAAAAGGCCCCCGTCGCCAAGAAGACCGACTTTATCTGGTTTAAGGTCGAGATGCCCGAGGGCGTCGGCGTAAGCGACTCCGCCGGCAAGAATGCCGACAGGGTCCGGCTCACCTTCCCCGAAGACGAGAACGCCTCGGCCGATCGCTTTATCCCCGTTTGGAAAACAGCGCTGACGGCAGAGGAATCCCACGCCGACCAGGCAGAAAAGAAAGGTGATACGTTCCAGTGGAAGGATGGCGGGTCCGTCGAGTATAACGGCAGGACGTGGCTCGTCGGAACGTACGAGGACAACAGCGGCGTCTCAACCCTCCTCTTTACCGACGTTGAGCCGGGAAGCGTCTACGTCCTCATCTCGAACTTCGATCTGCATAAGAAAGAAGCCGAGGCGCTCCTCAACTCCATCGAGTTCCCCGATGACATGGCGAAGGCAGTTGCCGAGGCACGCGAAGCCGAGATTTCGAGCATCGAGATCAAGTAACGGGACACCCGCACGTGCCTATGCGCACCCGCGTACACGCGCCCCATTAAAACAACGGGCACCCAACCCCGGGGAGGGCCGACAGCATCGGCCCTCCCCTCTTTTGCGTCCGAGCATATTGCCACTTAACGGCGCAAATCCGGCCCTCAGAATGGGACACATGGCCCACCCGAAGGAGCCGCTCGCGCGTACAGTAAAGGCAGGTAATCCATGGGCGGTTACAGATCGAGGAGGACACGACCATGAAAAAGAAGGCCTTTGCGATTCTCACCCTCTGCATCAGTCTCTTTGCCACAGTTGCTCTGGTGGGCTGCGGTGGCAGCGGCGACGCTACCGGCAGTGGTGGTGGCGGCGGAGCAGAAAAGCCAGCCGTGGATATGAGGACTGACTTCATTTGGTTTAAGGTCGAGGTCCCCGAGGGCGTCGAGATCACCGACGTCGCCGGCGACACCGCCGACAGGGCCCAGTTTAAGTTCACCGAGAGCGAGCACGCCAGCGACCGCTTCATCCCCGTCTTCGACACTGACAAGAACGCCGACGAGCTGTTTGACTACGAGGCAAAGTGGAAGGCCAACTCCGGATGGACCGAGAGCGATCCCGTTAAGTACAACGGCAAGACCTGGCGCAGCGCCTACTTTACGCACTCGGGCGGCGTGACGACCGAGTACTTCACCGACGTTGACGGCGGCAGCGTGTACGTGCGCATCGACAACGTCGAGGAACACAAGGACGCCGTCGAGACCATGATGAAGTCTCTGGAGTTTGCCGACGACATCGCCGAAGCCAAGACCGAAGCCATGGACGTCAAGCTCGACGACATCGAGATCAAGCGCTAAACGACTGGCGAGCGCAGCGGGAAACACGGGCACAGTGCAAACAAGCGACGATACCCCAGCGCTTCGCACCAAGGGAGGATCGGCTCGCCGGTCTTCCCTTTCTTATGCCGATAGCCGGCGAACGCGAGGGTGCCGGACGCCGGAACCGCCCCAAATGTGGCAACAGTACGAAAACGACAAACACCTCAACACGTCCGCCCACCGATTTATGGTTGATTTTCAATCTCAACGCAACAGCCTGAACGGGCCCCGCGTTTCCGCAGCT
>CABUDB010000052.1 GCA_902490245.1 uncultured Collinsella sp. | reverse complement strand
CCGAGACGGCGTTGAGGAAGTCCCAGGGTTGAACCTCGGCCGTACGAACAATCCAGCGCTCAACATCGGCAAGTTCAATCTGAGGCGACTCGACCATCTGGGCAAGCTTAGCCAAGTCGTTATCGAGCATGCGAGTGTTTTCACCCGAACGCGAGACGAGCTCCTCAGCGGCCGCCGTCGAGATCGACTTGCCGTGCTGTGCCACCATCTGCTGCACGCGGCGCGGTAGCTCCCAGCGCTTGGTGCCGGAGCAATCGATCACGGCCTTCTTGTCGATCTTGGCAATCGCCTTATACAGGCGTGTGTTCTTGGCAAGCGAGTCGGCGATAATGAGGCAGACCGTTGTGGGGCTGGGACTCGCCAGATACTCGACGAGCGGCTCCGAGACCGCCTTGGCGAGCTTTGAGCAGCCATCAAGGATTACCAAGCGAAACTCGCTGCCCATGGGAAAGGTGTTAAGCGATCCGATAATAGACTCGACATCGGGGTCCTTGGTCATGTCGCGCTCGTCGAGGTTGAACTCGACCATGCCCGTCTTTTCCAGACGCGCTTTCATACGCGAGACGGCGTGGTCGCGTTTGACGCCGTCGGTACCGGCGATCAGATATGCCGGCAGCAAACCGGTTTCGGACATTGCGCTCCCCTCCCGCAGGCCTCGTATTCGTTCCGTGCCATTCTAGCCCAGGGGCCCACCACACGCCAACGACGTCGTCACGGTCGCTGGCATCGCATCGCAAAGCCATTCGCAGTCGGCGTGACGGTAATGTCGCCGTGTTCGATGGTGCACGCGAACACACCACCCGCTTCCTTAATGGCATCGATGCAGGCATCGGACGGATGGCCGTACCGATTCCCCTCGCCCGCGCTCGCGAGGGAAAGCTCGGGCTTCAGGACGCCCAGCAACTCTCCATCGACTGAAACCTTGGAGCCGTGATGCCCAAGTTTAAGGACATCGATATCCCCCACCTCCTGCACGAATTCCCGTTCTTGATCGAGTTCGGCATCACCGGTGAGGAGCATGCGCAGGCCCTTGCCCTCCTGAACATAGGAGAGCAGCAGGACAAGCGAATCCTCATTTCCCTCGCCATCCACGGACTCGAATGGCCACATCACGCGGGCGCAAAATGATCCGATGTCGACCGTATCCCCACGGCGTATCTGCCGATACTCCACGCCAGGTCGGTTCAATACCTCGGCAGGAGCATCCTCCAGCGCATCCGCCGCCACGGCAATCGTTCCGACCGAAAACTGTTCGAGCACGGCGGGCAGACCACCCCAGTGGTTGTCATCCCAATGCGTCACAAAGACGGCATCGATATGGTGCACGTTATTGCGAACCAACGCCGCCACCACACGCTCGTCGAGCCCACAGTCGACAAGCGCTACTGCGCCGCCCTGGCGGATAAGAATCGCATCGGCCTGGCCCACATCGAGCACCGTCACGGAAGGCGGAGCAAATCGATCCCAATAGACGTACGGAATCGCAGCCAAGAGCACCAGACATGCAAGCCCCACCGCCATAGTACGTGCACGGGGACGAGGCCACCAGACCAGCAGAACCGCCAGCAAACACGGCACTAGGTAAATCCACATGCTATCGGGCGGCACGCTCACGGATGCACCCGGCATGGCGGCAAACAGCTGCTCGAAGAACAGCGCGCAACGGGCGGCAATCACGGGCACAACGAGCGCCCAAGTCCGCAACGGTCCCACGAGCGAAAAGGGAGCCAGCACGATCGACACAGCGAGCAGTACGCTCACCACCGGACCGATGACCGCATTTGCCAGCGGAGCAATGAGCGAGACCGTACCGAAGGCAGGAATGGTAATGGGAAGAGTCGCCAACTGCGAGCACAGCGTGACGGAAAGCATGCCGGCAACGCCCGATGGCACACCCAGCTCACCCAAAGCGTAGGTCGCATAGGGGCAAAAGCACAGAATGGCTAAGACGCTGGCACACGAGAGTTGAAAGCCCATCTCGAACAGCACCGTCGGCCGCAGTAGCACAAAGATGGACATGGTTACGAAGAGTGCCGATGCGCCGTGCCGACGACGCCCCGCGCCGTTTACGACAAGCGTCGCGAACACCATGCAGCACGCACGCACGGCCGAGGGAGACGCGCCCGTAAAGGCAGCATAGCCCACAAGCGTTATCGCCAATATCGCCCGCTGAAGACCACGTGAGCACCGAGTCTTTTGCAATACACCCTCGATTACAAACCCCACGATAGCCAAATGGCTGCCCGAGACGGCGATAAGATGCGCCGTTCCCGTCACCGAAAACCAGTCGCCCGCCGGCTGGGCGCGCAGCTCGGCCGAACGACCGCAGACGACACCGGCCATGAGCGCACGCGCCGGGTCGGTCGCAGGCGCGATGGACGCAAGCAGCCCATTTCTCAGCCGAAGCAGCGGCACCGGAGGGCCCTCATCGACCGACACGACTCGAACGGCTTTAACCTTGCGCACCTCACCTCGGAGCACACGCGATCGTCCATATGCATCGTTCTCAAAACGTGAAACGCGACCGATAACACGCACGTGTGCCCCGACCTTGAGCTCACGATCACACGATAGGCGAATCGTTGCCAAGTTCTTGCCGTCCGCGCGTGCCTCGCAGGTATAGAGATACATGTCGTCGTTTATGGATGGGTCACCCTGCACGACAAACTCGAGGCTGCTTGCCGCTCGACCATCGAGCGCCTTCGAGGAGTTGAGCGCACCCACGGCCCACCACGCCGAGACGACCGCACCCGCTACGAGGCCGACGGACGCGGCATACAGCCACCGCTTCAAAGGGGCAAGCCGCGCACAAGATTGAGCCAGTACAACGAATACCGCCGCCGCAACGGGAATCGCCCATAGCGGCCCGAACGCCGGCGCCCGCTCCCTCAGCAGCGCATCAGCGGCCATGTTGAGCACCAAGACGCAGCTCATGCACATGCCGGCACACAAGGCCATCGTCCACGGAATCAGGGGCCGCGGAGGCATCACATGCTCGCGCTCGGTCGCATTCATACGCAGATACAATCTTTGATTTTGGCAAGCTTCTTCTCGCCGATTCCCGACACACGCATCAGATCGTCAACCGAGGCGAAAGCACCGTTCTTTGTCCGCTCATCAATAATCGACTGCGCCATGGAGGGGCCAATGCCCGAAAGCGTCTGCAGCTCTTCTGCGCTTGCCGTATTGATGTTTACTAGACCTGTTGCGCCACTCACGCCCGACGATGCGGAAGCCCCACCATCAACACCGGCTTCCGCAATGGACGCCTGCTGCTCCCCTACCGTTGGAACGTGAATCTTCTGTCCGTCGACGACCTTAGATGCCCGATTGAGTCCCGTAACGTCTGCCTCGGGCGCCAGCCCGCCGGCGGCATCAATCGCCTGAGCCACCCGCGCGCCGTCCTTGAGTCGATATACACCGGGCGACACAACGGCGCCGTCAACATCGACATAGACCTCTACCGCGGCAGACGCCTTAGGCGAAGAGCCTTCGGATGTCTTTCCGCTCGAAGCATCTCCGGATCCCGGCTCCACTAACGAGCCCGAACCATCAGTGCGCTCAAACGACACGCCGCCGGCACTGCCGCCAAGGTTCGCCATTGCCAGTCCACTCGCCATCGCAATGACGACCAGTATCGCCATCACCACTGCCTTATGACCGAGCAGTTTGCCCGCCCAGCGGTCCATCTTTTTGACTCGTTCATGTTGTTCGCGCTGCGCCATAGCAAAACCTCCCAGAACCATCGTGTCAGGAAAGGAGCTCCGCAACAGCCACGCCCCAAAACCGGTTTTCGCGGTCAAACCAAAAGCTGACCAAAACCTTGCGCAATAATGTCCATATATTCAGGCAAACGTCGACAAATGAACCGTATATCGCCTAATGCCCAGATAGCAAAAGACCGACGATGCAGGCGCAGCGTCGGTCTATGCACAAATTTAATCGTGATCTTGGTAAATCTCACGCGGAGCAAGCTCCGAATGTTTGCGTTTTAAGGTCTTAGGGGCCTTGTACGTGTTGCTCTCAAAGTCGATGTACTCGGTCTGCTTGAGCAGGCGCTCGATCATCTCCTCATGATCGAACAACTCCCAGGCCTCATGCACGGCATCGAGCTTGGCATGCGTCTCGGGACGGCGCGGCATAAACAGCGTGCAGCAGTCAGGAGCGGCCTCAGTCGAGATATCGAACGTACCGATCTCCTCGGCGCGCGCGATGATCTCCTGCTTGTCCGAACCGATGAGAGGACGGAACACGGGGATCTTCACGGCCTCGTTGACGGCCATGATGTTCTCAAGCGTTTGGGAGGCAACCTGCCCAAGCGATTCGCCCGTAACGATGGCCTTGGCACCCTCGATGCGTGCAATGCGCTCAGCAACCGAATACATAATGCGGCGGTACATGATCACGCGCAGGTTGCTGGGGCAGGTAACCGAAATCTCACGCTGGCAGTCGCCAAACGGCACCACGTACAGACGACCGATCTGGACACCCGGCGCAAGCGCACGGATGATGTCCTGCACCAAATACTCGCTCGTATCGGGCGTCTGCGGACGACCGGAGAAATGCACCGGCACGCACACCGCGCCGCGACGCGCGAGCATCCAGGTCGCCACCGGAGAATCGATACCCGACGACAGCAGCGTCACGACCTTGCCGGCAGAACCCACCGGCAGACCGCCCACGCCGCGCTCGGAGCGCGCGTACACATAAACGCTGCCCTGGACCACCAGTACGTACACCATCGCATCGGGGTCGTGCATTTGAACCTTTTTATCGGGAAAGGCCTCACACAGCACCTCGCCCACCTGACGATTGATATCGATCGAGGTGAGCTCATAGTCAGTATTGGAGCGCTTGGCGTGCACCTTAAACGAATCGAAGGAACCAAACTCGCGCAGCGCCTTCACGGCGGCGGCGCAGTACTCCTGCGGGTCTCGGTTGGTGTGATACGCCAAAGACACACGGGCAACGCCGGGGACGGTGCGGATGACACGCGCCGCCTCGTCGGCCTGATGCTCATTAAAGGTCACGAGGATATAACCGGAAATTCGAGACACGGCATTCACGGAAAAGGCGGCCAAGGCCGCCTTGATGTTATCCATGAGGATATGCTCAAAATGTGCGCGGTTCTTGCCCTTCAGCCCAACCTCGTGATAGTGGACCAGGCAGACGCGAGCCGCCATTTAGGCTTCAGCAACCTTGTGGCCGAGCGCTTTCTCGTAACGGGCCTCGTCATAAGAGATGTCGCCGTCGACAATCTCGTCCATAGCCATCGAGATGGTATCGGCACCGGAAAGCCCGATGGTGATGTCATCGACATCCTGGACGGCAAGCACGCGGTTGTGCTGGCCACGCAGCATGCTATTGATGTCGCAGGCGCGCTTGGAGGCAAGCGAAGCGAGCAGGAAGCGGTTGTGATCGGTCTTCTCCAGAAGATCGTCAATGCAAGGCTTTACAACGGACACGGACCTCAGATCCTTTCATGCATATCGAGAACGCGAACGAGCTCATCGGTCGCGCGGTCGAGATCGTCATTCACCACGACGTCGTCGTAGCGGTCGGCAAGGGCAAGCTCATCGGCGGCGTTTGCCATACGCAGCTCAATCGTCTCGGGCGTCTCGGTACCGCGACCGACTAGACGCTCGCGGAGCACCTCAAGCGAAGGCGGCTTGATAAAGATCAGCACGGCCTCGGGGAAACGCTCCTTCACCTGCAGGGCGCCCTGGACATCGATCTCCAAAATCAGAGACGAGCCCGAGGCGAGCTTGGATGTGACCTCGCTCACCAACGTGCCGTAGCAGTTACCGTGGACCTCGGCCCACTCAACAAACTCACCGTTTGCCACGCGGCGGTCGAACTCCTCGCGCGTCAGAAAAAAGTAGTTGACGCCGTCGACCTCACCTTTGCGTGGTGCTCGCGTGGTAGCCGAAACCGTCAGACCCAGGTTCGAGCGGCGCTCGCGCACACGAGTGACGAGCGTACCCTTGCCTGCGCCTGACGGTCCAGAAATCACAAAGAGCTTTGAATCCTGAGCGCTCACTTATTTGGTCAGCTGCTCGAGGAGCTGCTCGCGCTGACGGACGCCGAGGCCCTGGACGCGACGAGTAGCGGAGATACCGAGCTCCTCCATGATCTTGGCGGCCTTGGCCTTGCCATAACCGGGGAGAGACTCGATGAGGGTGGAAACCTTCATGCGGGAAGCGATGGGGTCATCGGAGTTGAGCACGGACTCGAGGGACTTCTCGCCCTTCTTGATCTGCTCGCGAAGCTCAGCGCGGGCGTGACGTGCGGCAGCAGCCTTCTCAAGAGCCTGCTTGCGCTGCTCGTCGGTAAGCTGAGGGAGTGCCATTCGTACCTCCAAATAGTTGGGTTATATCTGATTCAATAATTGGCATTTTAGCACGTAGAACGTACAAAATGCTTAATCGCGGCTCCATAGGTTAGACGATACCCGCAAAAAGTGCAATATACTGCGCCCAAAGTTAAGCCCCTGACCTGCGATTCCACATAAAGGATGGGAAAGTTTACGCAGGAACAGGGGCTATTTTGTGCTAATGAGACCCAAAAGTGGTGACTTAGGGGATCTTTTACGCGACGTTTTCGACCAGCTCGGCAACGATGGCGTCAAAGGCGGCAACCGGATCGTCGGCACCGGTGATGGGACGGCCCACCACAATGTGGCTTGCGCCACGCTCGATAGCCTGGGAAGGCGTCGCCACGCGGGACTGGTCACCAAGGGCGGCACCCACCGGACGCACACCCGGAGTCACGATCAGGGCATCAGGACCCAGCAGCTCACGCATGTCGTGAGCCTCCATCGGCGAGCACACGATACCGTCGATGCCGTTGGCCTGAGCGAGCTTTGCCAGGCGGGCGGCCTCCTCGGCCACGGGCGACTCGACGCCGATCTCGCTCAAGGCATCCTGATTCATGCTCGTGAGCACGGTGATGGCGACGAGCTTGGCGCGGTCCTCGCGCGCCTCCTCGGCACCCTCACGGCAGGCAGCGAGCATAGCGCCCGAGCCCAGGCCGTGGACCGAAAGCAGGTCGGCACCGGCAAGCGAGGCCGAGCGGGCAGCGCCGCGCACCTGATGCGGAATGTCATGGAACTTAAGGTCGAGGAAGACCTTAAAGCCCAAGTCCTTGAACGTCTTGACGATCTGGGGACCCTCAGCGTAATAGAGCGTCATGCCAACCTTGAGCCAGGCGGCATGGCCCGAAAGCTCGTGGGCGAGCTCGAGCGCACGCTCACGGTCGCAGTCGAGAGCGACGATTACGCGGTCGCGGGCATCGGTCTCTAGCATTCGAAAGCACCTACCAGTTCGTTGATGTCATTCACGCCCTGGGACTCGGCCCAGGCCTCGAGCTCATGCGCGATTTTAAGCGAAGCACACGGATCGACGAAGTTGGCCATGCCGACCGACACGCAGGTGGCACCGGCCAAGATAAACTCAGCCGCATCCTCGCCGGTCATGACACCGCCGACACCGTTGATGGGGATATCGACGGCCTGGGCAACCTCCCAGACCATGCGCACGGCGATATGGTGGCACAGCGGGCCCGAAAGGCCGCCCTTGGGCTTGGCCACACGGGACTTGCGGGTATGGACGTCGATGGCCATGCCCTGGATGGAGTTGATGACCGAAAGGCCGTCGGCACCGGCAGCCTCGAGGGCCTTGGCGATCTCGGCGACGTTGACCGGCGCCATCTTCACGAACAGCGGCTTATCGGTCACCTTGCGGCAGGCGGCCATAACGGAAGAGGCGCCCTCGGGCGTGGAGCCCATGGCGGCACCGCCGGCGGCGATATTAGGGCAGCTCACGTTGATCTCGTAGCCGGCAGCCCAGGGGCACAGCTCGACATACATCTCGAGTGCGCGGACAAACTCGTCAACGGAGTGGCCGGCAACCTGACAGATGACCTGGCAGCCGTCCTTGGACAGCTGTTCGAGCCACGGACCGGACTCGCGGGCAAAGGCGGCCACGCCGGGGTTCTGAAGGCCCACGGAGTTGATCATGCCGCCGGGAATCTCGGCCATGCGGGGTGCGGGATTGCCGGGCCAGGGCTCGGCAGCACAACCCTTGGTGGTGATGGCGCCCAGCTGGGAAACATCAAAGAAGTTCTGGAACTGCCAACCGTAGCCAAAGGTACCGGCTGCGGTGTTGATGGGGTTCTGCATCTTGACGCCGCCGAAATCGACGGCCATGTTCACGGTACCCACTAGAAGACCACCACCTTGGAAGCATCGAACACGGGGCCGCACATGCAAGCACCCTTCATACCGTCGACCGTCTCGACATTGCAGGTGTTGCAGGCGCCAAAGCCACAGCTCATCATGCGCTCAAGCGACACCTCGCAGTACGCACCGGCCTCGGCGGCAGCGGCGGCGACTTTCTTCATCATGACAGCGGGACCGCAGCTGGCGACGTAGTCGTAGCCGCCCTCTCCAAGCAGCTCGGCTGCCGGGTCGGTGCAAAAACCGTGCGTGCCGAGCGTGCCATCATCGGTGCACACGTTAACCGTGGCGCCCAGCGCGCGGAACTCTTCGACTCCCACGGCCTTGGACGCGGTGCCAAAGCCCAGGCACACGTCGACGGCCACACCCTGCTCGGCAAGCTTGCCGGCAAGGCACAGCACGAGCGGAACACCGATGCCGCCCGCAACGAGCAGCGCCTTCCTAGTGCCCTCGGGCACAAGCCAGCCGCGGCCGCCAGGGCCCAGCAGATTAGAGGTGGAACCGGGGGCCATCTGCGACAGACGACGGGTGTCATACCCATACCGGAGAAGAACTCGACCAAATGGGTTTGCCCGGAACCTATCATCATTACGGTACAGGCTGGGCAAATGTCTGCTGCACGCCGTTCACGCTCTATAAACATTAT
>CABUDB010000051.1 GCA_902490245.1 uncultured Collinsella sp. | reverse complement strand
TCTGTGATATCACCGAACACGGACAAGAAATAATTCTGTTGAAAGGAGGACGTGGAACGGCAGTTACATCAACCGGCTACGAAATATTGCCCAGGAACGCCTTGGTGCGCTCGCTCTTGGGGTGGTCGAAGACCTCACTCGGCGTACCCTCTTCCACAATGACGCCGCCGTCCATAAAGACGACGCGGTCGGCGACATCGCGGGCAAAGCCCATCTCGTGCGTCACGACGATCATGGTCATGCCGTCGCGCGCCAAGTCGCGCATGACACCCAGGACGTCGCGCACGAGCTCGGGGTCGAGCGCCGAGGTGGCCTCGTCAAAGAGCATGACGTGCGGGTTCATCGACAGGGCGCGAGCGATGGCAACGCGCTGCTGCTGGCCGCCCGAGAGCTGGCTCGGCATAAAGTCGATACGCTCGGCAAGACCGACCTTGGTCAGCTCCTCGACGGCGATCTTCTCGGCCTCTTCCTTGCTGCGCTTGAGCACCTTTTGCTGCGCAAGCATGACGTTCTTTTTGACCGACAGGTGCGGGAACAGGTTGAACTGCTGAAACACCATGCCCAGGTGCGTGCGCACTTTGTTGAGGTCGACACCCTTGGCGCACACATCCACGCCCTCGACGATAATCGAGCCGCTCGTGGGATGCTCCAGACGATTGATGCAGCGAAGCATCGTCGACTTGCCCGAGCCCGAAGGGCCCAGAACTACGACGACCTCGCCCTTATGCACATCCAGATCGATATCGCGCAGGACCACGTTATCGCCAAAGGCCTTCTGGAGGTTCTTGATGCTGACGACGACCTCGTTCGAGTTATTGGTTTCGCTCATGATAGGACCTCCTTACAGACCGGCGATGTGATCGGCAGGCGTCGCGACAACCTGTCCGGCGCTCTTGGCGGGTCGCTTCTTCTTGGTCTCGGCCGTGCCCAAAAGCCTCGCCTCAAGACCGCTCACCAAGCGAGCGAGCGGCAGGGTGATGACCAGATAGAACAGGGCGGCAACCACGTACGGTGTAATGGAGCCCGTCGTGGCCACGATGGTACGGGCGTTCATGACGATCTCGACCACACCCACGGCGGCAAGCAGCGACGTATCCTTGTAAAGCAAGATAAACTCGCTGGTCAGCGTAGGCAAAACATTGCGGAACGTCTGCGGAATCATAACGTAGAGCAGCGTCTGGAAGGCATTCATGCCCAGAGAGCGAGCAGCCTCGTTTTGGCCCTTGGGGATCGATTGAATACCGGCACGGAAGATCTCGCACAGGTACGCAGACGAGTTCATGGCCATGACGATAACGCCCAAAACATAGTCGTCCACCTTGACGCCGGCCAACGGCAGACCGAAGAACGCGATATAGATCTGCAGGAACGCCGGCGTACCGCGAATGATATTCACGTAGATGCCGGCGAGGCAGCGCAGGATGCGCGACTTGGAGATGCGCATGAGCGACAGGGCAAAGCCAAAGGGAATGGCCAGCGGAAACGCCACAAGCACGATCGAAAGCGACATAAGGAAGCCCTTAAAGACGATCGGCAGGCTTTGGACCAAAATGACCGGGTTCAAGAACAGGCGCAGGAACATATTGGAGTTCCACGCCTCGACCCACGGCTGCTCCTTGAGGTCGGCCAGGAAGTTATCGAATGCCGTCACGCCCTTAATCTCGACGGAAGGAATCTTGGAGATCTTCTTGGTCGAGCCATCGACCAAAGTGTAGGTGCCGCTAAAGGCCTCATCGCCGCCCTCGACGGGGAAGGTCACGCCGTAAACCTCGACACGGAAAAAGCCGCCGGCAGGCGCCGTCTCGCCAAAGTCAATCTTGAGCGTCTGGCCGTCAGCCTTGCACGTGGGCTTCATGGGCGTGCGATCCATGAGGTCCTCGCCCGAGAGCATCGTCAATCGCGTGTCATCGGTACCAAACGTCGTGCCGTCGACAAACGTCAAAGAAAGACCGCTCAGCTCCTCGTCGGCATCGGCCTGAACCTCCCAGGTAATGCGCGTCTCGGTGCCGCCGACCACAGTGCTGCCCGAACCGGTGTTGGGTCGGGCGGTAATCTTTGCGGTCTCAAGCGCCTGGGCGGTCGTGGGCGCATATGCCCCCGCGCACACCAGCGCGAGCGCCACGGCCATGACGCAGGCTAGCTTTTGGAGCAAGGCGGGCAGTGAAAAACGCTGCTCCGCGGCCCCTTTGTTCAGTCGAGACAAGGTGGCTCCTATCGTAGAAGTTGCCGGCAAAACGAGACGGAAAAGCTCTCCGTCAAGAGAAGCGCAAAGGCCCTCTCCGCCAAAACGGAAAGGGCCCGCGCGCAATCAAGTAGCTATTTTACTTGATGTTGTACTTAGCCATAAGGGCGTCGACGGTGCCGTCGTCGGTCAGGTCCTTGATGGCCTGGTTGATGTCGTCCTTGAGCTTAGTGTTGCCCTGGTTGATGGCGATGGCGTACTCCTCGCCGGTGCTGATCTGCTTGATGGTCTGGCAGGTGTTGAACTGCTCGGCGGTCAGCTGGCTGGCAACGGAGCGGTTGGTGACTACGGCGTCGCCCTTATCGGACTGCAGGGCGCTGAAGCACTCGGTAGCGTCCTTGTAGGGGACGATCTTGGCCTTGGGGAAGTTCTCCTGGGCAAAGGACTCGGCGGTCGAGCCAGACTGGACAATGATGGTAGCGTCGGCGTTGTTGAGCTTCTCGCTGAAGTTATCGGCCGTGATGTCGGTGTTATCGACCTTGGTCACGATAGCCTGATCGTCCATGTAGTAGGAATCAGAGAAAGTGACTTCCTTCTCACGCTCGGGCGTGTCGGTGATAGCCGCGATGGAGACGTCATACTTGGCGCCCGAAGCGACGCCCGGAACCAGCGTGTCAAAGTCATTGTTGACATACTCGACATCCAGGCCCAGCTTGTCGCCGATAGCCTTGATGAGCTCAAGGTCAAAGCCCTGATAATCGCCGTTGTCATCCTTGTACTCAAACGGAGCGTACTCGGCAGAGGTGCCGACGGTCAGCGTACTGTCCTTGACAAGCGCGTACTCCTTGGAGCCGTCGACCTTCTCGACCTTAGCATCGTCAGAGCTGCTGGAACCGGCATCAGAACCAGAGGTGGCGTTGGACGAGCCGCAGCCCGTCAGAGCGAGGGCGAGCGCCATAGCACCCGTGGCGGCAAATGCGCCAAGCTTCTTCAGCTTCATAATCAGTCTCCTTCCAATGACCCCACGTGATTCAGAGGTCTGCAAAAACTGTGGGTTATTATGCACCCGCTTGGAAGAATCTGCAATCAGAAAACTGATTGAAACAAACCCATAACGTGAATGGAGCACTCCACTTTATGGCAGCCATTACTGCTGCAACGACCTTAACAGTTTGATTTCAGCCGCATAACCTGCAAGTTCGTTCGGTGTCTCCAAAATGAATGGCAATGCGCGCAAGCGGACATTCGATACAATATTCTGCATAACCTGCATACCGCCACCAAATTCCTCGCTGCCAAGGTATCCCTTGCCGATGCACTCGTGACGATCTTTATGGGCGCCACAAGGGTTCTTCGAATCGTTGATGTGTACGGCACGCAAGCGATCGATACCCACCACGCGGTCGAACTCGTCGAGTACGCCGTCCAGATCATGGATGATGTCGTAGCCGGCATCGCTCACATGACAAGTGTCTAGGCAAACGCCCAGCTTGGCCGACAGCTCGGGGCGCTTGTCGGCAACGCCCTGGATGATGAGCGCCAGCTCCTCAAAGTTGCGGCCCACCTCGGTGCCCTTGCCGGCCATGGTCTCGAGCAGCACCGTCGTCTGCTGGCCCTCAAACATCACCTGACACAGGGTGTCGACAATCATCTGAATGCCGACGTCGGAGCCCTGTCCCACATGCGCACCGGGATGGAAGTTGTAGTAGTTGCCGGGCAGTGCTTCCAGACGCTGCAAGTCCTCGGCCATTGCCTCCAAGGCAAACTCGCGCGCCCGCTCTTTGGCAGAACAGGGGTTGTAGGTATACGGGGCATGCGCCACCAGCGGTCCAAAGTCGTTTTGCGCCATAAGCTCGCGCAGAGCCGCCACGTCATCCATGTCAAGGTCTTTTGCCTTGCCACCGCGCGGGTTGCGCGTAAAGAATGCAAAGGTATTGGCGCCAATGGACAACGCTGTCTCCCCCATCGCCCGATAGCCCTTCGTCGTCGAAAGATGACACCCGATCGTCAGCATCTCCAACTCCCTCTTCATCAGTCGCGGTGAAATACGGTCTATTGGTGCCTATTTTGGCGCAAACAGACCGTATTCCACCGCACGTTATAAAAGGGTCATGAGGAGCGCGTTTTGCCGAAGACTTTAAGCATGGCCGTTACAGGGCCAGGCTGGAAGCGTCGGCGCACGTCATCGAGACGCTCGGGGATATCGATATGCTGCGGGCAGTGGCGCGCGCATTTGCCGCACTTGACGCAATTGCTCACCAGCTTGGCCTCGCTTGTACGCACCGCGCTCGCCGTGAAGTACTGCGATAGGCCCGTAAACCAGCTGTGCGCATAGCTTGCGTTGTAGGCGGCAAAACATCCAGGGATATTGATGCCTTTAGGGCACGGCATGCAATAGCCGCATCCCGTGCAGGGCACGCGATTCGATTTTTCAAACTCCGTCAGCACGTGCGCGATGGCATCGAGCTGAGTAGCTGTCATCGAATCCGGCAGGGCCCGATCGGCCAACACCGCGTTCTCATCCACCTGCGCGGTATCGGTCATACCCGAAAGCAGCATCGTCACCTGAGGATGATTCCACACCCACGAAAGACCCCAGGCGGCAGGAGTGCGCAAATGCGGGTCACGGGCACCATCGAGCACGGCGCGGGCCCGCGGCGGCAGTTTACCCGCTAGACGACCGCCCAGCAGCGGCTCCATCACAAACACCGCGAGCCCGCGCTCCGCAGCCACCATGAGTCCCGCCGTTCCCGCTTGGTAATGCTCGCCGGCATAGTTGTACTGGATCTGGCAAAAATCCCAGTCATATGCGTCAAGCATCGTAAGGAAGTCCGCCGCGCTGCCGTGGTACGAAAAACCAATCTGGCGAATGCGCCCCGCCGCCTTTTGACGCGCGATCCAGTCTTCGATGCCCAACGCCGCCACACGTTCCCACTGCGCGGGCGAGGTGATGTTGTGCATGAGGTAGTAGTCGATATGGTCAGTCCGCAAACGGCGCAGCTGCTCGTCAAAAAAGCGGTCGAAATCCTCCGCACATTTGCACGAAGCATGCGGCAGCTTGGTCGCGAGCAAAACCTGGTCGCGCAAGCCCAGGCGCTCAAGCGACGCACCCACGCACGCCTCGTTGCCGGGATAGAGATAGGCCGTGTCCAGGTAGTTAATCCCCTGCTCCACCGCACGGGAGATGATGGCGTCGGCGGTCTTCGCATCCGGGCGTCCCGGCGCACCGGGAAACCTCATGCAGCCCAGCCCCAACGCCGAGATACGGTTGCCGCTTTTGGGGTCAACGCGATATTGCACGGCCCCTCCCCTCCCATCGAAACCCTGACAAGGCGAAACAAACCCGTCACGTCATCGAAACACATCGGAATCGCAATCGAGAACGTATCGTAACGCAGCAGAAATCGAGCCGTCACGCCAGCGCTTTAACATCAGCAAAAAGCCCGATGAAAGGAGCCACCCATGCCCGCGCTCGACCTTTGGAATCTCGCATCCCAGCTCAAAAGCACCGATTATCGCTGGGTTGACCTCACCCACACGCTCTCGTGCGACACCCCGCACTGGTTTGGCTTTAAGCCGTTTGAGTCCACCAAGCTCTTCGACTACCTGCCCGATACGCCCGAAGACATGCTCGCGCCCATGCGATGCTTCCAGTATTCGGTCGCCTCGCAGTACGGTACCCACGTCGACGCACCGCGCCACTTCCATGTCGATGGCCGTTCCCTTGGCGAGATTAAACCTATCGAGTTTATGCGTCCGCTCTGCGTCATCGACAAGCACGAGGAGTGCGCCGCAAACCCCGATTTCGTCCTGACCGTCGATGACCTCAAGGCTTGGGAGGCCGAGCACGGCCGCATTCCCGAGGACGCCTTTGTCGCCTTCCGCTCCGACTGGTCCAAGCTCGCTGACCTCGAAAACAAGGACGAGGACGGCCAGCCTCACTACCCCGGCTGGGACCTCGACGCCATCAAATGGCTTGTAGAAGAGCGCAACATCGGCGCCATCGGTCACGAACCGGCAGACACCGACCCCGCATCCGTGACCACGCGCGAGGATGCCTACCCCTATCCCGGCGAGCAATACATCCTCTCGGTCGACCGTTACCAGATCGAGGTCATGGACCATCTGGACGAGCTTCCCGCCACGGGCGCCGTCATCTTCTGCACCTTCCCCAAGGTGCGCGATGGCGTTGGATATCCCGCACGCGTTTTTGCGGTCTGCCCCGCGGCATAAGCGCACAGCGCAATAGTTTCTTTTTCATAACAGCGCCCCGCGCACCCACCAATCACCCTGGCAGCATACAATCCATCAGGCGCCCCTTACGCGGGCGCCTTTTATATGGGGAGATGATTCACATGCAGATCAACAAGGTCGCCTTTATCGGCAAGGGCGGCGTCGGCCTGCTCTACGGCAGCATGATTGCCAAGGCCCTCGGCAATGACGCCGTCGAATACGTCATGGACGATGCACGCTTCGAGCGTCACGCAAACGATGCGCTTACCATCAACGGCAAGCCCTGTGCACTCAAGTCCGTCCGCGCCAGCGAGGCAGCGCCCGCCGATCTGGTCATCCTGACGGTCAAGACCACCGGTCTCGACCAAGCACTCAAGACTATGGAGCGTGTCGTGGGACCCAACACGCTCATCGCCTCGCTGTGCAACGGCATTACGAGCGAGCAAAAGATTGCCGAACGCTTTGGCTGGGAGCATACCGTCCTGGGTATCTGCCAGGGCATGGACGCCGTATTCCTCAACGGCGCGCTCACCTTTACCAATGCGGGCGAAATCCGCTTTGGTGCAGCCGCCGGCACCGGCCCCGCGACCGTCGCCGCTATCGACGAGCTCTATACGCGCTGCGGCATCGCCCATACCGTCGAGGACGACATCGCCCACCGCATGTGGGCCAAACTCATGCTCAACGACGGCATCAACCAGACCTGCATGGCCTACGGCGGGACCTACGGAAGCGCCACGGAGCCGGGCTCCGAGCAGCGTCGCTGCTTTGTTTCCGCCATGCGCGAAACGCTTGCGGTCGCCAACGCCGAGGGCGTTGAGCTGACCGAGGCAGACCTGACGCAAATGGTGCACCTCATCGAGGGAATCGACCCCGCTGGTATGCCCTCGATGGCTCAAGACCGCATTGCACAACGAAAAACCGAAGTCGAGGAGTTCGCGGGCACCATTTGCCGCCTGGCCGCCAAACACGATATCCAAGTGCCGCAAAACGATTGGCTCTACCAGAGGATTCGCGAAATAGAAAGCAGCTGGTAGTGCTCGGCATACTGCAGCCAACAGATCCAATGGCAAAGCCGCCGCAAGGGACACTCCCCTCGCGGCGGCTTCCTTTTTCATCTTTGGCCAAAAATCAGCTTCAGAACGGTTAGAGCTGCGACTCCGACGCCTGGTCCTCATCGTCGCGACAAAGGACAACACCGGCGCTTCCCAGCAGCGTGGCCGCGATCAGCGCGCCGACCACGATAGGAGCAGCCCCGCATGTCCCCTGCATGCCCGCGACGAGCGCGGCCGTGGGACCAAGGCAGCCAAGCATCAACGCGACGGCGGCAACGGCAATATCTCGAGCATTCACAAGACCACTTCCTCCAAGAGAAAGACCTTATTTCTCAAGAACTAGTGTGCCCCGCATCCATACGCCCAGCGTACCGCCACGGTAAGGGCTCTGTTAACTCAAACGCACATAAAGAACGGGCGGCTTTACGTTGCCTAAAAGCTCAGTAAAGACGCCCGCCCATCATGTGCCTATTTTGCATTACCAACCGGTGTAGTAGTCGGTGGTTCCGGCAGCGCAGCCGGAGTCATAGACCTTGCAATCACCCTTGGAGCCCGTAAAGGTCGAGCCCTGGGCCATATCGCCCGCAGCAACAACGTAATAGCCGTCGGAATCGCGCCAGAAGCCCTCAGAATCCTGAGTCCATTCGCCCGTGCGATAGTGATAAAGCACGTTGCTGCTGTAATAGGTCTCACGACGCCCGTTGTAGTTATTTACACCCGCAGAGCGCGTCAGGCCCGATCCGTTCGCGTAGGACGCGGCAGACGCGTAGGACGGAGCGTAACCGGCGTTGTAGTACGAAGCCTGGGCGGCCTCAGCGGCCTCGGCTTCGGCTGCGGCAGCCTCGAGCGCCTCGCGCTTGGCATCCTCAAGCGTGGAGCGAAGCTCGTCGAGCTCGGTCGACTTGGCGTCGACCTCCCCCATCGTCAACAGGCTACCCGCACCGTCGATGCAACCCTGCAACACAGCACGCTCGTCATCGGTAGCATAGTCGCCATACATATTCATAATGATCTGAGCGCGCATCTCCAGGGAGTCGCGCTTTGCCCCCATCGAGGCGTTCCACTCCTGCATAGAGCCATAACCGTCGCCGCGGTAGTCGACGGGCTGCACCAGCGTCGCCTCGGACGGCACAGATCCGACCGTATCGGATAGTGTTGCCGCGTGGGCATCAGTTGCGCCGGCGCCCACCAAAAGTGCCACAGTCAGAGCGGCGGAAAGGGCGCCGGCGTTCGGTTTTCGCGAAGCGATCCTCATGTAGCTGGAAACCTCCGTAGTGTGTTTTTGCTGCGTTTGAGCTGCGTGTGATTCGATCGCGCTGCATAGTACCCCGAGCAAATCGCGACCTGCGGTTTTACTCAAAAGGCGCACGTCAATTGCGTAAAACTCACATCCTCTTAACAGGAGTTTTCCACAACTCGAATGCATAAAGCGTGCCAAAAACCCTGTTTTTGCACCCTCTCTATGCAAAAA
>CABUDB010000050.1 GCA_902490245.1 uncultured Collinsella sp. | reverse complement strand
CCGCTACCAGGCGTACTATTGCGGGCTTTGCCAATCTTTGGGCCGCAAATACGGCCCGGCACCGGCGCAATCGGCTCCACCGCCGCGCTCGCCATCTTCGCCTTCGTGTACTTCATCTACTACGGATGCAAGGCTCACGGCGTGATCGGCTACATCAAGAGCCTCGCCCCGCAGGGCGTGAGCTTCCCGATGAACGTGCTCGTGTGGGTCGTCGAGCTCTTCTCGACCTTCCTGCGCCTCATCACGCTCGCCGTCCGTCTGTTCTGCAACATGTTTGCAGGACACGTGGTCATGGGCTCGTTCGCCATCATGGCGAGCATGTTCATGCAGCCGCTGCTTCAGCAGGTTTCCGCGGCCCACGCCGTCGGCGCCCTGCCTTCGCTGGCCTGGCTTGCCATCCTCATCCTGATCTATGCGATCGAGCTTGTGGTCGGCGCCATCCAGGCTTACGTCTTCACGGTCCTTACCGCCGTGTATGTCTCCGAGGCAGAGGAGGTCGCGGAGGAGGAGTAGTCTTCCGTTCGCGCCTTAAAGGTAAGGCAATTCGTTAAACCGCCGGTGCCCGTACCCATGGAGCCCGGCAGTTATACAAAGTTTATCCTGCCTTAAATAAGACACGCACTACAAAGGAAAAATCTTCGGAGTTATCGGTTACGGTCTCGGTGTTATCGGCGCTGGTCTTGCTATCGGCCTGTCTGCTCTGGGTGCTACGGGTGCTATGGCCCGTCAGCCTGAGGTCCAGGGCCGCGTGTTCACCGTCTTCATCATGGGCTCCGCCTTCGGCGAGGCTCTGGCTCTGATCGGCTTCGTTGTCGCGCTGATCGTTAAATAGCACGGAGCGTCAAGTATGAATCTTTCATCCCAGAAGAGCGCGATCGCACTCTCCGCGTCCGCGGCCGCGCTGCTCATGCCGGTTTCCGCGTTCGCCGAGGACGGCGCTGCCGGTGCGGACATCCTCATCCCTAAGATGGCGGAGTTCATCCCGGCGCTTATCGCCTTCCTGATTATCTGGATCGTGCTGGCCAAGGTCGCCCTGCCGGGCATCATGAAGACCATGGAGGAGCGCGGCAAGAAGATCGAGGAGAGCCTCGACGAGGCCGAGAAGACCAAGCAGGAGGCTATCGCCAAGCGCGCTGAGTCCGACTCGATCGTCACCGACGCCCGTCGTCAGGCTGCCGATATCGTTCTCGAGGCCCGTAAGGACGCCGAGTCCGAGCGCGCCCGTATCATCGAGGCTGCCCACAAGGAGGCCGAGGAGATCATCGCCAAGGCCCATACGACCGTCGAGGACGAGCGCAAGTCCATCTACGCCGGTGCCGCGAGCTCCATCGCCGACCTGTCCGTTGCCGTCGCCACCAAGATCGTGGGCGAGGCACTCGAGGACGATGCCGAGCAGAAGAAGCTCATCGAGCGTTACATCCAGAAAGCAGGTAGCCTGAATGCCGACTAGCCGCTATCAGGACAAGGTGCTCGAGACCTACGCGCGCTCCCTTTTGGAAGCCGCCAAGGCCGAGAACCATGTGTTCGAGGACCTCGAGATGATCGAGCGTCTGGCTAGCGCCAGCCCCGAGATCATCGCCGTGCTCGACACCATGTCCAAGCGCGACCAGCTCGACCTTCTTCCCAAGGTGGCAGCTGCCTTTAAGTATGTTGCCGAGGAAGACGAGGATGTAGTGGGCGTGACCGTCACCACGGCGATCCCGCTCGACGACGAGCTGCGTCAAACCATCACTAAGAAATGCGAGCAGGACTTCGGCCGCAAGGTATTCCTTATCGAGCAGGTCGACCCGTCTATCGTGGGCGGCCTGGTGCTCGAGGCCCGCGGCGAGCGTCGTGACATTTCCGTCAAGACGCAGCTGCGCATCGCGCAGGAGACCCTCGCAAACTCTGCTAATTCGTACGGAGGTGAAGCCTAATGTCCGAAACCCTCAATGCCCAGGATATCGCCAAGAAACTGCAGGAGCAGCTCACGAGCCTCTCCGCGACGGTCGATACGCATGAGGTTTCAACGGTCGACGAGGTAGGCGACGGCATCGCGCGCGTCTCCGGCCTCAAGAGCGCCATGGCAGGCGAGCTTCTGGAGTTCAAGAGCTCCGATACCGGTGAGACCGTCTTCGGCCTTGCCCAGAACCTTGACCGTGACGAGGTCGGCGCCGTTCTGTTTGGTGCCGTCGACTCCATCAAGGAAGGCGACGAGTGCCGCACCACTGGCCGCATCATGGATATCCCTGTGAGCCGCGCCATGCTCGGCCGCGTTGTCAATCCGCTCGGCCAGCCCATCGACGGCCTGGGCGACATCGTCGCCACGCACCGTCGCCCCATCGAGTTCAAGGCCCCCGGCGTCATCGACCGTACCCCGGTGTGTGAGCCGGTTCAGACCGGTCTGCTCGCTATCGACTCCATGGTGCCTATTGGCCGCGGTCAGCGTGAGCTCATCATCGGCGACCGTAAGACCGGTAAGACCGCCATCGCCATCGACGCTATCCTCAACCAGCGCGGCAAGGGCATGGTCTGCATCTATGTCGCCATCGGCCAGAAGGCCTCCACGGTTGCCAACATCCGCGAGACCCTCGCTCAGCACGGTGCGCTCGATTACACCATCATCGTTTCGGCCACCGCTGCCGATTCCGCCCCTATGCAGTACATCGCGCCTATGGCCGGTGCCGCTATCGGCGAGTTCTTCATGTACAACGGCGAGGACGGCAAGCCCGCCAGCGAGACCAACCCCGGCGGCCACGTGCTCGTCATCTACGACGACCTGTCCAAGCAGGCCGTGGCCTACCGTCAGATGTCGCTGACGCTGCATCGTCCGCCCGGACGCGAGGCCTATCCTGGCGACATCTTCTACCTGCACTCTCGTCTGCTCGAGCGTGCCGTCAAGATGTCCAAGAAGAACGGTTATGGCTCCATGACGGCTCTTCCGATCATCGAGACCCAGGACGGCGACGTCTCGGCCTACATTCCGACCAACGTCATTTCCATTACCGATGGTCAGATCTACCTGCAGTCCGAGCTCTTCTTCCAGGGCCAGCGCCCGGCAGTCGACGTGGGCATTTCCGTGTCCCGCGTCGGTGGCGACGCACAGACCAAGGCCATGAAGCAGGTCGCCGGCAACCTCCGTCTGGACCTTGCTTCGTACCAGGAGCTCGCCGGCTTCACGCAGTTCGGCTCCGACCTCGACGAGGCTACTCAGAAGCAGCTGACCCATGGTGCCCGCATGACCGAGCTCCTGAAGCAGCCGCGCTACAAGCCGTTTGAGGTTGGCGAGCAGATCGTTACGCTGTTCGCTGGCAACGAGGGCTTCCTGGATGACCTGGAGATTGCCGACGTGCTGCCTTTCCGTGCCGAGCTCATCGAGTACATGGACAATGGCTTTGGCTCGCTGCTCGACAAGGTTCGCGCCAAGAAGATCGATGATGACACCAAGGCTGAGCTCTTGCGTGTTATCGGCGACTTCAAGCAGCAGTTCATGGCCAAGCACCATTCGGATGTTTCTGGATCAGAGGAGAACTAAGCCCCATGGCCAACCTTCGCGACATTAAGAAGCGAATCTCCTCGGTTACCACGACCAAGCAGATCACGCGCACGATGGAGATGGTCTCTACGGCCAAGATCCGTCGTGCCCTCGATCGCTCCAAGCAGGCCGAGCCCTATAAGGAGGCGCTGACCGACGTCATGTTGACGGTCGCCGGCGACGCCTCCTGTTCGGGCACCGATCCCATGCTGCAGAAGCATGAGAGCGTCAAGCATGGCCTGATTGTCGTTATTGCCTCGGACCGCGGCCTTGCCGGCGGTTTCAATACGACGGTGGAGCGCACGGCCGAAAAGCTCGCCGCTTCTTGGGCGAACGACGGCATCGAGTGCGAGATCATCGCGTGCGGGCGTAAGCCGGCCACGTATTTCCGTGACCGCGCAAACGTTGTCATGCACTTTGAGGGCAACTCCTCTGAGCCCGATTTCAATCAGGCCCGCATGATCTCCTCTCATATCTGCGATGCGTATCGTGCCGGTGAGCTTGACCGTGTCGAGCTTGTCTACCACCACGCCAAGAACCGCGTGGATCAGGAGCTTCGCGTCGAGCATCTGTTGCCGCTCGACCCCGAGATGATCGCTATGGCCCACGGTCCGCGTAAGAACGAGACCGACGCCCCTAAGCGCATCTCGTCCACGTTCGAGTTCGTGCCCTCTCCCGAGCATGTTCTCGGCAAGCTTGTGCCGTCTTATATCCTGACGGTCATCTACCAGGCCCTGATCGATTCGGCGGCTGCCGAGCAGGGTGCACGCCGCAAGGCCATGCACTCCGCGACGGAAAACGCCACCGCGATCATCTCGACCCTTACCCGCACGTATAGTCGCGTGCGCCAGGCTTCGATCACGACCGAGATTAACGAGATCGTCGGCGGAGCCTCAGCATTGGAGGAACAGTAATGGCTAATAACACCGTAAAGCTTGCGGTCGAGGAAGCCACCAAGAAGACGACTGCCGGTGATGGTCGCATCGTGCGAATCATCGGCCCTGTCGTTGACGTCAAGTTTGACGGCGCGGTGCCCCCGATCTACAACGCGCTCACGGTCGAGGCCGAGACCCCGATCGGTCATCTGAGCACGATCCTCGAGGTCGAGAGCCAGCTTCCGGGCGGCGTCGTCCGCACGGTCGCCATGTCCTCGACCGACGGCCTGCAGCGCGGCCTCATCGCCACCGATACCGGTGAGCCCATGAAGATGCCCGTTGGCCCCAAGACGCTCGGCCGAATTTGGAACGTCATGGGCAAGCCCGTCGACGGCAAGCCCATGCCCGAGGTGGAGGAGTTCTACCCCATCCACCATGCAGCGCCCCGCTTTGACGAGCTCACCACCAAGACCGAGATCTTCGAGACCGGCATCAAGGCCGTCGACCTGCTCGAGCCCTACATCCGTGGCGGCAAGACGGGCCTGTTCGGCGGCGCCGGCGTCGGCAAGACCGTTCTGATTCAGGAGCTCATCAACAACCTCGCCCAGGAGCACGGCGGCACCTCGGTGTTCACCGGCGTCGGCGAGCGTACCCGCGAGGGCACCGACCTGTTCCTCGAGATGAGCGAGTCTGGCGTTATCGACAAGACCTGCTTGGTCTATGGTCAGATGAACGAGCCGCCCGGAGCGCGTCTGCGCATCGGTCTGGCCGGCCTTACCACCGCTGAGTATTTCCGTGATCGTGGTCAGGACGTTCTGCTGTTCATCGACAACATCTTCCGCTTTTCCCAGGCAGGTTCCGAGGTTTCCGCACTGCTGGGCCGTATGCCGTCCGCCGTTGGTTACCAGCCCACGCTGGCAACCGAGATGGGCGACCTCCAGGAGCGCATTACCTCGACCAAGACGGGCTCCATTACCTCCGTCCAGGCTGTCTACGTCCCCGCCGACGACCTGACCGACCCTGCGCCTGCCACGACGTTTACGCACCTCGACGCCACCACGGTTCTTTCGCGTAGCATTTCGTCGCTCGGCCTATTCCCGGCTATCGACCCGCTCGCATCTTCCTCCGACGCTCTCGATCCCTCGATCGTCGGCGAGGAGCACTACCGTGTCGCCGTCAAGGTCCAGGAGCTCCTGCAGGAGTACTCCGACCTTCAGGACATCATCGCCATTCTGGGTATGGACGA
Source organism: uncultured Collinsella sp. (assembly GCA_902490245.1). Lineage (GTDB taxonomy): Bacteria > Actinomycetota > Coriobacteriia > Coriobacteriales > Coriobacteriaceae > Collinsella. Next base: position 3,309 of record CABUDB010000050.1, on the reverse strand, counting down.
GCTGTCCGAGGAGCAGCGCCTTACGGTCAACCGTGCCCGTAAGATTCAGCAGTTCCTCTCGCAGTCCTTCCACGTCGCCGAGAAGTTCACCGGCAACCCCGGTGTCTACGTCCGCGTCGAGGATACCGTCCGCTCTTTCGCCGAGATTGTCGACGGCAAGGCCGATGACCTGCCCGAGCAGGCTTTCCGCTATGCTTCCACGATTGAGGACGTGCGCGAGCGCGCCCGCAAGATGGGGGAGAAGTAGGTTATGCGTATCCGCATCGTGTGCCCCGTGAGCTGCGCCTATGAGGGCGACGCTGCGTTTGTGTCGATTCCGTCCACGGATGGCGAGTTTGGCGTCCTGCCTGCTCACTCCAGCGAGATTTGCACGATCGACCGCGGTTACGTTCGCGTTTCCGATAAGGCCATGGGCACTGTCGACCACACGTTTGCCGTGGCCGGCGGCTATGCCCAGGTTGCGGACGATGTCGTGACCGTTCTCGCCGAGCGCGCTTGCGATTTGGCGACCGTCGATGCCGACAAGCTTAAAGCTGATATTCAAGGTTTTGAAGAGAAGCTGGGTAATTTGTCGGAGGATGATGCACGCCGCGCCTACCTCTATAATGAAATCGCATGGTGTAAGCTCAAGCTTGCCCAATAGTCAAACGATTTAGCGTTCGACCATTTGCGAACACATCATGCCCGGGATGGCCCAGCCACCCCGGGCATGCTTTTTGAAAGGGTAGACCTTGGATATTATCCGCGTTGAGGGTGGCCACGCCATCGGAGGCTCCGTGCCCGTCTCGGGCGCCAAGAACTCCGCGCTCAAACTCATGGCGGCAACGCTTCTGGCGCCGGGCAAGACGACGCTGCAGAACGTGCCCGATATTTCCGATGTCCACGTGATGGGCAAGGTGCTCAAGGGCATGGGCGCTACGATCGATGTTCTCGACGAGCACACGCTCGAGATTGATACCTCTCAGGTCGATTCATGGGAGGCCCCCTACGAGCTCGTTGCCAAGATGCGCGCTTCCACCGCCGTCATGGGACCCCTGCTGGGCCGCTTCCATCGCGCCAAAATTGCCATGCCGGGCGGCTGCAACCTGGGTGCTCGCAAGATCGATATGCACATTCTTGGTCTTGAGGCCCTGGGCGTTGAGTTCGATACCGCCCACGGTTACATCAACGCTAATGCGCCCCAAGGTCTGCGCGGTACCACCGTCACGCTCGAGTTCGCCAGCGTCGGTGCGACCGAGAACCTCATCATGGCCTCTGTGCGCGCACAGGGCACCACGGTTATCGACAATGCCGCCCGCGAGCCCGAGATCGTCGATCTCGCTAACATGCTCAACGAGATGGGCGCCAAGATTGTTGGCGCCGGTACGCCCGTCGTGACGATCGAAGGCGTGGAAGAGCTCCATCCCGTTACCCATCGCGTGGTGGGCGACCGCATCGAGGCCGGTACCTTTATCGTTGCCGGTGCGTTGATGGCCGACGATCGCGGTGTCGATGTCACGGGCTTTTGCCCCATTCACTTGGGCATGGTGCTCAAGAAGATGGAGCTTATGGGTATCGACTGCGAGCGCGTCGAGGATGGCGTCCATGTGAACCGTGCCGAGCGTATCAAGCCGGTCGACATCCAGACGCTTCCGTTCCCCGGCTTCCCGACGGACATGCAGGCGCAGATTATGGTACTCTCCGCCCTTGCCGACGGCAGCTCCGTTATCACCGAGAACATCTTCGAGAATCGTTTTATGTTCGCATCAGAGTTGGTACGAATGGGTGCCGATATTCGCATCGAGAGCCACCACGCCATGATTCATGGCGTCAAGGGTTTCTCGGGTGCGCAGGTTACCTCGCCCGATCTGCGCGGCGGAGCGGCCCTCGTCGTAGCGGGCTTGATCGCCGACGGGACGACCGAGGTTTCGGCTATCCATCACATCAAGCGCGGCTACGAGCAGTTTGTCGAAAAGCTGCAGGCGCTCGGCGCGCATGTCGAGCATGCTACCGTCCCCGATCCCGTCATCTACTAATACAGGTTGCCTATGTTTAATAAAAAGCCCCTCGCGGATACCACCACCCGAAGACCCTCAACTGGTGCGCAGGCCAAGATCTACAGTCGCGATAACGTGGCTCGCTATTCCGAGCGCGCTCGTCAACGCCGCCGTAGCCACACGATTCGTCACGTCGCGCTCATTGTCGTGCTTGGCGTGCTGCTGAGTGCCACTACCGCTGCCGGCCTGTGGTTTGCCACCATTATGGGCAAGCTCGGCGATTCTAATGTCATTACCGACAATCTGCGTCGGGTTCTGGTTGACACCGATGAGGCAAAGGATCCGTTCTACGTGCTGCTTCTTGGCACCGACGGCCGTCCGGGCGAGGATACGTATCGTGCCGACTCGATTATCCTGGCACGCATCGACCCCACGCAAAAGCAGGCGACGCTCATTTCCGTTCCGCGCGACACCAAGGTCGAGTACAAGGGCGAGACCATGAAGATCAACGCCTGCCATACCGTTGGCGGCGCCGAGGCCATGGTCGAGGCGGTCAACGAGCTGTGCGGTGTTCAGATCTCCCACTATGCCGAGGTCAGCTTCGACGGTATGCAGGCGCTGATTGATTCGGTTGGCGGTATCGACATTAACGCAACCGATGATGTTGACGACCCCGAGCACCTGGATATTAAGATTACCGCTGGCCAGCAGCATATGGACGGTGCCACCGCCCTTACCTATGCCCGCTGCCGCTACACCTATGCCGACGGCGATTACACGCGCATGCGCCACCAGCGTCAGGTGCTTGGCGCCCTTGCCAACCAGATTCTCAATAACTTCGATGCCACGAAGATCTTTGGCCTGGTTAATTCGCTGTCCGATATGCTCGTAACCGATATGAGCGTTCAGGATATCGTGGCTACGGTCAATGCCATGCGCGGTATGGATGTCGACGGTATCTACTCGGCCAACCTGCCCTCGTACGCCGACGACAGCACCATGATCGACGGTGTGAGCTACGTCTTTGTCTACGAGGACGAGCTCAAGGAAATGATGGAGCGCGTCGATGCCGGCAAGGATCCCAAGGGTCCCAACACCATGGGTCTTTCCGACGGTTCCAGCTCTACGATCGGCGACCTGAACAACAACACGTCTGACGACTACGCAAACGGTACCGCAACCTCATCGGTCAGCTCTGACGATTCCGATGGCTCAAGCGATTCGAGCGATTCGGACTACTACGAAGAGCCCACCGGCGACGGCAACGGTTACGAGGCCAACTATTAGGGTTACGCGGGCTTACCAGCCCGCGTAACCAGTTGACGCTGCAAAC
>CABUDB010000049.1 GCA_902490245.1 uncultured Collinsella sp. | reverse complement strand
GCGACCACCGAGATCTACACTCTTTCCCTACACGACGCTCTTCCGATCTCAGACGTATCGCATCACAGTGACCGACGAGGCCTGGAAGGCTGCCAAGAAGGACGGCATCGATCGCGATGTGCTCAAGGTCTTCTTCGCCGGCGTTAAGCCCGATAAGGACGGAGTCCGTTCGCGCACGTTTAGCGAGCTGGAGGAGTACGCTAGCGAGCGCACCACATCTGTTGGCGACAAGCTCGAGGACTATCAGAGCACGGTTAAGGGCAAGCTGGAGGCGCGCGAGCTTATCGCCTCGGACGGCACCATCGCCCTGGTTGCCGGCTTGGTTCTCGGCATCATTATTGTCTGTGGCATTTTGGGCTCTCTGTTCTATGCCGACTTTGCGGATGCCAATGTCGGTGCCGCTATGATCTCGATCCCCGTCACGATCGTGGGCTTTGTCCTGAGCTGCACCTTCCGTCGCTACACGCCGGAGGGCGCCGAGGTGGCGGCTCGCTGTAAAGCGCTCAAGCATTGGCTTGAGGACTTTACGCGCCTGAAGGAGGCCATTCCCAGCGACCTGATCTTGTGGAACAAACTGCTGGTGATGGGCGTTGCCCTGGGCGTTTCGAAAGAAGTGCTGCGACAGCTGGCCGAGGCCGTGCCTGCGGACCTGCGCAACAGCGACGATTTCTACGACAACTACCCCTGCTACTGGTGGTATTACCATCACTACGGCAACGAGTCCCCGCTCGATTCGTTCAACGATGTGTACCACGAGACCATCCGCGAGCTGGCTTCGAGTTCCGATAGTTCGAGCGGCGGCAGCGGCGGCGGCTTTTCCGGTGGCGGCGGTGGCGGCGTCGGCGGAGGCGGCGGCGGAACGTTCTAGCGAGCGCTTGCTTTGGGGTGGATCTTTCTGGGCGGTTGCCAGGGAAGATTCATCCCATTTTTGTGCATCGAAACGGGTCAAACTTTCCGCTGAGGACCTTCGCGCAAGGGACAGTGGACAAAAAATGCCAAATATGAGTACTATTGCTGCGTTGGTCACATATGTTTGCACATAATAATGGGCTCCTAATGAGAGTACTTCTCGTTAGGAGCCCATTTTATTGAACATTTGGGGAGTTACGTCAGCTCGTGCAGCTGGTCGTCATGCCTATAAGCATCAAAAATGCCCCGAATCGCTGCTACTAAAAAGGTAACAGTACTCATATTTGATGTATTTTGACCACGGCTATCTACAAACCCCCTAGGCCACTCATTAGGGACAGACTTAAATGACTAGTTGTTGGGGATCAGTCATTGGGGACGTTCTTAAATGACTAGGTGTGGCTGCTTGGGCTAGGCTGTTAGATCGAGTTCGTAGAGGAAGCTTTCGCGCGGCATGGCGTGGCGGCGTTCCTCGCGGTTGGCGCGGTGCGTGGCCGCGCGCTTAAAGCCGTGCAGCTCGTAAAACTTCCAAGAGCAGTTGGAGTCGGTGTACAGGTGCGCCCTTGTCGCCCCGCGCGAGGAAAGGTACGAGACCGCGGCATCGAGCAACACCGAGCCAACGCCCAGGCCGTGGACATCTCGATCAACGGCAAGCAGCGTGACCTCGTTGTCGTGCGGCAACGGGCTGCTCTCGAGCAGGCGGTTGTTGGTTCGGATGGTTGCGCGCACAAATGAGAGGTACTCGGCGCAGACATCGGGCTCCAGCTCGCGCATCTGCGATAGCAGCGCGCGTTCGGTATCCATCCAATGTTCCTTGACGGTGGCGCCGGAGCTCTGTCCCGCACGCGCGAGCGCAATGCCACGCGCCTGACCGTCGATTACGGCAACCTGCGAAAACGTCGAGGACGAAAGGCAGTAGGCAAGGTCGCACGCGGCCTCGAGGCGGTTGTACTCATCGTTATCCGAATTGTTGTGCCAAAGCTGCTGCAGAATCAGCGCGATGGCGTCGAAGTCTTCGGTATCAAACGGTCGGTAGAGAACCCGCGAGACCATGGTGCCTCTTTCTTTTGCGGATGCATATCGAGCACAGTTCTACCACGCTATTGGCATCTAATTATGGTGCCCCTGTGTTCCATGAACTCACCGTGCCCGATGCCGTGTCCATCCCCTCCGCTCGCAAACTTTTTCTGCACAGCCGTGCGTTGCGGGGTGCATCGATGCGCTCGATGCGCTACATTAAATCAGTATTTTCAATGCCGCTGCGCGAGCGCTGCAGATCGACGTATCACCGACTCACAGAGCACGGCGGCGTACCAGACAGGAGGACTGCATGGGATCTGATGTGAAGATCGCACGCGCGTTGATCTCGGTTACCGATAAGACGGGCGTCGTCGATTTCGCACGGACGCTGGTTGACGACTTTGGCGTCGAGATCATCTCTACGGGCGGCACGGCTCGTGCCATCGAGGACGCGGGCGTTCCCGTAACCCCCATCGAGGAGTTTACGGGCTATCCCGAGATGATGGACGGCCGCGTCAAGACGCTGCATCCCAAGGTTCACGGCGCGCTGCTTGCCCGTCGCGATTCCGAGCAGCACATGCAGGAAGCCGCTCAGCACGGCATTAAGCTGATCGACCTGGTCGTCGTCAACCTGTACGAGTTCGAGAAGACCGTTGCCAACCCCGAGGTCACCTTTGCGGATGCCATCGAGCACATCGACATCGGTGGCCCCTCCATGCTGCGCTCTGCCGCCAAGAACGCCGCGAGCGTTACCGTCATCTCCGACCCGGCCGACTACGACGCCGTCCTTGCCGAGATGCGCGAGACCGGCGGTTGCACCACGCTTTCCACCCGTCGTCGCCTGCAGGTGAAGGTCTACCAGACTACCGCCGCCTACGACACGGCTATCTCCCGTTGGCTCGCCGCCCAGGCAAGCGACGTGGCGGACACCTCTGCCAAGCTCGAGATCTCGCTGGAGAAGGTCGACGACCTGCGCTACGGCGAGAACCCGCAGCAGAAGGCCACGGTCTATCGCTTTGCCGAGGGCTGCGAGAACACCGCGAGCTCTCAGTTCCCGCTTGTGGGCTCCGAGCAGATCCAGGGCAAGCCGCTCAGCTACAACAACTATCTGGACGCCGATGCCGCCTGGAACCTGGTCCGAGAGTTCGACGAGCCGGCCTGCGTGATCCTCAAGCATCAGAACCCCTGCGGCTCCGCCGTTGCCGAGGACATCACGGCTGCCTACGACCGCGCCTTCGCCTGCGATCCCAAGAGCGCCTTCGGTGGCATCATCGCCTGCAACCGCGAGGTACCCTATGAGCTGGTTGAGCATTTCGCCGACCAGAACAAGCAGTTCGTCGAGGTTATCATCGCCCCGAGCTACACTGCCGAGGCGCTCGAGCGCATGGCCAAGCGCCCCAACCTGCGCGTGCTGGCGACCGGCGGCGTGGACCACGGCGCCCAGGTGGAGCTGCGCTCCATCGACGGCGGCATGCTGGTGCAGGAGGTCGACCACGTGACCGAGGATCCCGCGACCTTTACGTTCCCCACCGACCGCAAGCCCACCGACGCCGAGATGGCCGAGCTCGAGTTTGCCTGGAAGGTCTGCAAGGGCGTCAAGTCCAACGCCATCCTGGTCTCTAAGGGCAAGGCCGGCATTGGCATGGGCCCCGGCCAGCCCAACCGCGTGGATTCCGCGTTGCTGGCCTGCGAGCGTGCCGAGGACTTCTGCGAGCGCGAGGGCGTGGAGAAGGGCGGCTTTGCTTGCGCAAGCGACGCGTTCTTCCCGTTCCGCGACAACGTCGACGTGCTTGCCGCGCACGGCGTGACCTGCATCATTCAGCCCGGCGGCTCCAAGCGCGACGACGAGAGCATCCAGGCCTGCAACGAGCACAATATTGCGATGGTTTTCACGGGTGCCCGCCACTTCCGCCATTAAGTAGGGAGGTGGCGCTGCGGCTTGCCCAACCACCGCACCTTGCCGCTCATTCGTCGCTCGCGTACCCAAGTACGCGTCGCTCCTCTTTCACGGCAATCTGCGGCACCTGGGCAACCCTCGCCGACCTGTTAGGTTGACTGGGGAGGATGGGATGTTATCTCGTCCCTTGGACCGCCTCGCTTCTAAAATAATCTCTGCAAAAGACGGTCGCTCCGTTTGGAGGGCCGTCTTTTTGGTATAAGAGGACGGAATGACTAACACGAAAGGTACAACCATGCCCCAGATTGATGATGCAGAGCTGTTTGGCAATGCCGAGGATCAGCGTGCGTACGAGGACTTTTGCGCCAATCAGGAGGCGGTCGAGAAGTTTACGCTCGACAAGCCCGCGCTTATCTGCCGTTGGCGCATGTCCAACAAAAAGGTGCCCATGCTCAACCGTCACATTCGCGCGCTGTCCGAGCGCTTGGTGCAGGGCGAGCCGCTTACCCATAACATGCTCAGCTGGGCCAAGCAGCACGTTGAGTGGTCGCTTGCCGAGGGCGATTACACCGCGCACGACGGCGTACTCATGCTGGTGATCGACATCAACGGCAACGCTGCCATGACGGTGGGGGAGTACGAGCCGCTAGCCGATACGTCGGCCAAGGCGCTGCGTGCCCGCTCCGCCGAGGCCCGCTCCGAGGCCGACGAGACCGGCGTGGCGCCCGAGCTACTTGCCGCCGTCAACGGCGGGAGGCTTGCCTTTGTGGCGCCGGCGGACGAGTGCCTGTGCGGCACGGCGACCCTTATTGAGCAGCTGGCCCAGACCAAGGGCATCCCGGTCACGCGCGTGGACATTCCCGCTCAGCTCAAGGGCGCGCTGTTCCTAGTGAGCGACGAGCACGGCGTGGTCCCCGCCGACGATACCGATGCCGCCGAGTCCGACGCCGCCACGGTCGCCTTCTTCGCCGAAGGCTACGAAAAGCTCCGCGCCCGCCGCTAAATGATTTTTCTGGGACGGGGATTATTTAATCATTTGATCCCCGCGCCCGCTGCGAGCGAGGGGCGATTCGAACGCTTTCGTTCGCGAACAGTTCTGTCACCTTAATGCCGCGCGAGGCGCGCACCGGCGACTTCGCGGCAATAATGGCAGTAAGACAACCAAGAGGGGGGAACGGAATCCATGGCGCTGATCTATATCGTTGAGGACGACGAGCCCATTCGTCGCGAGCTTGCCGACATCCTTGCTCGTGCCGGTTTTGAAGTCGAGGCCTGCGAATCGTTTGAGCATGTCTCGCGCGATATTCTCGCGGCCGCGCCCGACCTGGTGCTGCTCGACCTCACGCTCCCTGTCAAAGACGGCCAGCACATCTGCCATGAGGTCCGTCGCGAATCCGAGGTCCCCATCATCGTTCTCACGTCGCGCACGACCGAGATCGACGAGGTCATGGCCATGACGCTCGGCGCGGACGACTTTGTCCCCAAGCCCTACAGCGCCCGCGTGCTCGTGGCGCGCATCAATGCGCTGCTGCGACGCACCGCGGCTGCCGGCGAGCGCAGCACAGTCGTACACAAGGGGCTGGAGCTCGACCTCGCACGCTCCATGGTCACCAACACGCAAGCGGGCACCAGCACCGAGCTCACCAAAAACGAGCTGCGTATCCTCTCGCTGCTTCTGAGCCGCGCGGGCAAGATCGTTTCGCGCTCGGCTATCATGCAGGACCTGTGGGACTCCGACGCCTTCGTGGACGACAATACGCTCACCGTCAACATCAACCGCCTGCGCACCACGCTCGAAAAAATCGGCATCAAGGGGTATTTGACGACGCATCGCGGCCAAGGCTATTCGGTCTAGGGGCCGGCTATGTCGTTTGGCAAGTTTTTTAAAGATGCGCTGCTTCCCGTCGCCGTGCGGACGTGCGGCGTGCTGCTGAGCTGCTTTGTGCTGACGGTCGCCGGTGCACCCGTTTCTATTGTGGTCGTGGCGGTCGGCGTCTCCTTTATCTTTGGTATGCTCGGCATCGTGGTCGAGTACGCGCGTCGCCGCCGTTTTCTGCGTCAGCTGGAGCGCGCGGCCGAGGAGCTCGAGAGCCCCGCATGGGTGCAGGAGATGGTGCAATGCCCGACCTATGCCGAGGGCGAGCTCGAGTACGAGGTCTTGCGCCGGGTGGGCAAAGCCGCTTGCGACGAGGTTGCCGAAGGCCGGCGTCAGACCGATGACTATCGCGACTATATCGAGAGCTGGGTCCACGAGGCCAAACTGCCCCTGGCGGCGGCTCATCTAATTTTGGAAAACCTGGATGGCAGCGAAGACGACCTGTCTCGTGTGGATGACCTGGGTCGCGAGCTGGCTCGCGTGGAGCGCTATATCGACCAGGCGCTGTACTACGCGCGCTCGGAAGTTGTGGAACGCGACTACCTGATTCGCCGCTGGGATCTCAAGACCTTGGTGACGGGCGCGATTAAGGCCAACGCGCGCGAGCTCATTGCGGCGCACGTGGCCCCGGTGTGCGAGAACCTCGACTTCGAGGTCTTTACCGACGAGAAGTGGCTTGAGTTCATTCTGGGCCAGCTCATTCAGAACAGCATTAAATATGCGCGTGAGGACGGCGCAAAGATCGTGTTTTCGGGCGCGTTGCTGGACGAGGGCCTGGCGAGCGAACGCATCGAGCTCACCGTCGCGGACAACGGCTGCGGCGTGAGCGCGGCCGACCTGCCGCGCGTGTTCGAGAAGGGCTTTACCGGCGATAACGGCCGCACCACCAAGCGTGCAACAGGTATTGGCCTCTACCTGGTGGCGCGCCTGTGCTCCAAGATGGGTATCGACGTCACCGCGGCATCCGAGCCCGGCGAAGGCTTCGTCGTAACATTCGCGTTTTCAACGAATAAGTTCCAATATTTCGAGTAACGCACGCGGCAGACGTCCGCCCAAACAAAACGTGCCACCCCAAACGGGGCGGCACGCCATCTTTTATCAGCCAACTCGCTGAAGTAAGGCTGCGAAGGCCGCAGGGCCGGGAGGGGTTTCCTAAGGGCATATCCCGCAGCCGCAACGCGGCGAGGACGTGCCCGTGGAAACCCCGCAGGCCCCGCGGCCGGTGGGAGCAACGCTACTTCACAACCAAAATGTCGCAGTCCGTATTGCGCAGCAGGAACGTCGAAATTGAACCCAGCAGCGCATACTTGATCGAGGACAGGCCGCGGGCGCCGCAGAGCACCAGGTCGGGCTTAACCACGTCGAGCATCTCGTCCTTGAGCGTCTCGCGAATGCGGCCGGCGCGAATCATGACCTCGACCTCGGGAATGTCGGGATTGGCCTTGGCCTCTTCGAGCTGCTTGGCGATGGAGTTCTTAAATGCCTCCTCTAGGCCGTTGACCAGGTCGACCGGATAGGAGCCGGCGCTCTCGAGTGCCGTGGAATCGATAACGTGGCCGATAATCAGCTTGGCGCCGTTGTTCGCGGCGACCTTGATGGCGCGTGCGAGCACAAAATCCTGCTGCTCAGTACCGTCGAGTGAAACAAATACCTTGGTGTAGCCCTCGTTCATGGTTTCCTCCTTGGTCTATCGCACGGGCGAGGGGCTCGTGCGTCGGGCGGGCGCGGGCGCGTTGGCCGCCGGACACTTTATCTTGTTGCAGTTATACCCAAGGATTTCGGTTTGACCGCTCGCAATTCTGTGAACGGGCGAGTTTTTTGGTAAGGGTAGGCGCGGTCGCACCGCCAACGGTTGATAATGGGACATCGCCCGCATCGTCCGCAGAACATCTACCGGCGGGTGTCTAACGAGGGGGTCCCTTTGGATATTATCGAGCTTCTAAAATCTGCCTTCATGGGCCTGGTCGAGGGCATCACCGAATGGCTGCCCGTTTCGTCGACGGGTCACATGATCTTGGTGGACGAGTTCGTCAAGATGAACGTGAGCGAGACGTTCTGGAATATGTTCCTGGTCGTGATTCAGCTCGGCGCCATTCTGGCCGTCTGCGTGCTGTTTTTCCACGAGCTCAACCCGTTCTCGCCCAGCAAGGGCAAGGAGGGCCGTCGCGACACCTGGGTGCTGTGGGGCAAGATTGTGCTCGGTTGCATTCCTGCGGCGGCGATCGGCCTGCCGCTCAACGACTGGATGGAGGAGCATTTCTACAATGCTCCCGTCGTGGCGCTGGCGCTCATTGTGTACGGCGTGCTGTTTATCGTGATCGAGAACTGGCGCGCAAACAAGCGCGAGGAAATGACCGTTGCCGGTTCGTTTGGTTCGCGTGCTGTGGTGTCGGGTGGACGTCCCGCCGGTGCGCACTTTGCGGCGCCCGCCGCGGCTACCGCTGAGGATGAGGACGATGACGAGAACCTGGACTTTGGTTCCATCGCCACGCTCGAGGACCTCAGCTGGAAGACTGCGCTGGGTATCGGCTGCTTCCAGGTGCTTTCGCTGGTGCCTGGTACGTCTCGCTCCGGTTCTACCATCATCGGCGGCCTGCTGCTGGGCTGCACGCGCTCGGTGGCGTCTAAGTTCACGTTCTTCCTGGCTATTCCTGTTATGTTTGGCGCAAGTGCGCTCAAGCTGGTCAAGTACTTTATTAAGGGCGGCACGTTCGGCACCAACGAGATCGCCATCTTGGGCGTGGGCTGCATCGTGGCCTTTGTGGTGTCGCTCATTGCCATCAAGTGGCTTATGGGCTTCGTCCGCCGTCACGACTTTAAGTGCTTCGGCGTCTACCGCATCATCCTGGGCATCGTGGTGCTCGCATACTTCTTCGTTCTGGAGCCGATGCTCGGCCTCTAACTTAGTCGACGCTGCGCGGCGGCCAGAGCGACAGCTTGTCATTCAAAGAGGGTGGCATGACCAAAAGGTCTATGCTGCCCTCTTTTTTGGGCGATGGGGTGGGTCCGATGGTGGCGCACGGAGTCGTGGTGTGATTTGCGTCGGTGTCCGCGCGGCTCGGTATACTGGTACGGCTCAAACTATGGCGCTGCCCGCAGGCGCGCCGTCCGTCAGATGAGGAGTCGCCCATGACCCAGCCCTTGCCCTGGGAAAAGAACGCCGCGGTACCCGTGCCGCCCGCGCCGGAACCCGTGCCACTCGATGCATACACCGCCCCCGCTGCGCCGGAGCCCGAGCTCGTTCCGCTCGACATCTACGACGCTCCCGCGCCGGCACCTGCGCCCGCCAAGCCGCTTGTCGACATCGACAGCCTTAATCC
>CABUDB010000048.1 GCA_902490245.1 uncultured Collinsella sp. | reverse complement strand
CTATGGAGACGGCCATTCCGACATATGCGACTAAGATTTCTCAAAAAATTGAGGGACTGGAGGACGCATACCGGGAACGTCGCCGGTGATGCGGCCGTAATTCAGGTTGTCGTGAACGTGCGCGGCGATTTCGTCCTGGGAAAGAAGCACCGGCACGATGCCGACGGCGTAGCGATCGCCGCGCCTTTCGCTGAGCATCATGAGGCGGAGGCTGCGGCCGCGCTCGCGGGCCGCGGCAATGATGCCGCTCGTCACGCCCACGATGCCCGCCGTCGGAATATCGCTCACGATGGGGGTGCGGTAGGCAAGCGAGGCGGAGATGATCGCCTTGTTGCGGACGTCGGCGCCCGTGATGTCGGCCGTCGGGTCGGCTTCGGCGTAGCCGAGGGCCTGTGCGCGTGCGAGTGCCTCCTCGAAGGAGAGGCCGCTCCTCTCCATGTGGTCGAGCATGTAGTTGCAGGTGCCGTTGAGGATGCCCGAGACGTCGGAGACCTCGTTGAAGCGGGCGGTCTTCTTGATCATCTCGATCCAGTGCATGCCGCCTCCGCAGCTCGCCTCGAAGAGAAGCGAGACGTTGTTGGCGCGGGCAAGCTCGGCGAGTCCCTTGAGATCGGCGGCCACGGCGGCCTTGTTGGATGTGACGACGTGCTTGCCGGCCGCGAGCGCGGCGCGGATGTAGGAGAGGGCGGGGTCGCGGCCCGGGAGGGCCTCGACGATGCACGTGACCTCGGGGTCGTTCAGGACGGCCTCGAACGAGTCGGTCATCAGGGGGCCGTCCGCGCGGCCGGGCCGCCGCAGAATGTGCCTGACCCTGATCCCGCAGTCACGCTCGTCCAGAAGTTCGGCCACGGTGCGGCCGACGGTTCCGTATCCAAGCAGTCCGATGTTCAATTGGGGCTCCGTTTTCGTGAAGGGCGATTCGCTCATGCTTCAGGGTTGAGGCCTGGGCGGAAAACACCACTTATGCATCATATCGGATTATTCTGCCTGCGTCTTCGGGCGCATGTCTTAGGTGAAATGCCCTAGAACGCTTGAGCCTTGAGGTGAAACGCGGTTTTTTTGCGGGCTTTGTGCCACAATGAACTGATTGTTCCAAAATTTCGGAGAAGTACCTCCATGATCTACCACAGCACGAGAAGCCTTGAAAACGGCGTGAATGCTCGCGAAGCCCTGCTCAAGGGCCTGTGCGACGACGGCGGCCTCTATGTGAGCGACGAGCTCCTCACTTCCGTCCTGACGCCCGACATGCTCAAGGGCCTCACGTACCGCGAGACGGCGCTGCGCGTCTTCTCGGTCCTGCTCTCCGACTTCACGAAGACCGAGCTCGCCGAGGGCATCGAGCGCGCCTATGCCGACAACTTCGCGAGCGTCGCCGTGACGCCCGTGACCCGCGTGGGCGACGAATTCCTGCTCGAGCTGCATCACGGTCCCACGTCCGCCTTCAAGGACGTCGCCCTGTGCATGCTGCCGCAGCTCATGAGCGCCGCGCTCAAGGACACGGGCCGCCGCGTCATGATCGCGACGGCGACCTCAGGCGACACGGGCAAGGCCGCCCTTTCGGGCTTCATGAACGTGCCCGGCATCGGCATCACGGTCTTCTATCCGCACGGCAAGGTGAGCGACATCCAGTACCTGCAGATGGCGACCCAGGAGGGCCGCAACGTCGCGGTCGCCGCCGTCGAGGGCAACTTCGACGACGTGCAGAGCACCGTCAAGAAGATCTTCGCCTCGGACCTCAGGCAGAAGCTCGCCGACGAAGGCGTGGAACTCTCCTCGGCCAACTCGATCAACATCGGCCGCCTCGTGCCCCAGGTCGTCTACTACTTCGACGCCTACCGCCAGCTCGTCGAGGCCAACGAGGTCGAACAGGGCGCCAAGGTCGACTTCTGCGTCCCGACGGGCAATTTCGGCGACGTACTCGCGGGCTACTATGCGTACCGCATGGGCCTGCCCGTGCGCCACTTCATCGTGGCGAGCAACGCCAACAACGTGCTCACGGACTTCCTGACGACGGGCGTCTACGACCGCAACCGTCCGTTCGTGAAGACGATCACGCCGAGCATGGACATCCTGATCTCGAGCAACCTCGAGCGCATGCTCTACTACGCATCCGAGGGCGACACGGCGCTCATCGCCCGCCTCATGGAGAACCTCAGGAACGAGGGGGTCTTCAGGGTCGAGGGCGAGATGCTCGAGCGCATCCGCTCGCTCTTCAAGTGCGGCTGGGCCGACGACGCCGAAACCTCCGCGATGATCCGCGAGGCCTGGCGCAAGGACGGTCGCCTCGTCGACCCGCACACCGCCGTGGCCCTCAAGGTCGCCCGCGAGCGCGCCGACAGGTCGGTGCCGTGCGTGGTGCTCTCGACGGCGAGCCCCTTCAAGTTCTGCCGCGACGTCTACATCGCGCTCACGGGCAGGCCGCTTGAAGGCGATCCCGACGGCTTCGCATACATGGACGCGCTTTCCGGGCTCACGGGCGAAAACGCCCCCGCGCCTCTCGCAGGCCTGCGCTCGATGCCCGTGCTCCACAAGGACGTCGTGCGTCCCGAGGGCATGGCCGACTTCATCCGCGCGGCCGCCGCGCGCGCATTCTGACAGGGGAGGCCGCACATGAAAGTCACCGTCCGCGTTCCCGCCTCGACCTCGAACCTCGGTCCCGGCTACGATTCGCTCGGAATGGCCCTCTCGCTGCAGGCGAAGTTCACGTTCGAGTCCTCCGACGAGCTCGTGATCGAGGGCTGTCCCGAGGCCTACCGCAATGCCGACAACCTCGTCATGCAGGGCTTCCGCATGGTCTGCGAGAAGGCGGGCCGTCCCGTGCCCGCCGTGCATCTCGTGATCGACTCCGAGGTGCCCGTCGCACGCGGTCTCGGCTCCTCGAGCACCTGCATTGCGGGCGGCATGGCCGCCGCCAACGCGATGCTCGGCAATCCGTTCACGACCGACGACCTCTTCCAGCTCTGCACGGCCTTCGAGGGCCATCCCGACAACGCCGCGCCCGCTTTCCTCGGCGGCCTGACGGCGAGCTTCATGCACGAGGGCCGGGCCGTCGCCGTTCCGTTCTCGCCCGATCCCGCCTGGCGCTTCGTGGCCGTGATCCCGAACTACGAGGTCCGCACCGAGGAGGCCCGCAGGATCGTCAGGCGCGACATCGACCTTTCGGCCGCCGTTCACACGATGTCCCACGCCATCGCGATGGTGAGGGGCCTTGAGACGGGCGACGAGGCGCTGGTGGGCGCCGCCTGCGCGGACGTCCTGCACGAGCCCTACCGCCGCACGCTCATCGCCGAGTACGACGCCATGCGCGCCATGGCGCTCGAGGCGGGCGCCGCCACCTTCTTCATCAGCGGCTCGGGCTCGACCATGATCGCTGCCACGAAGTCCGAGGCCGTCGCCGAAGCCTTCGTCGCGAAGGTCCGCGAGACCTGGCCCGACTTCGCCGCCAGAGTGCTCACCGTCTGTCACGAGGGCACGACTGTCACGGTCGAGGACTGAGGCTGCAGCTTCTGAAGGAACAAAAAGGCGCCGTCTCCCGAATGAGGAGTCGGCGCCTTTTGCTTGGGCGTTCTGTTTGCGGACGACGGGATCCGGGATCAATGTTCGAGCACGTGCGGATTCTCGAGAAGGCTCTCGGGCGTACCGTAGCGCACGAGGCAGATCTCGGCGCCGCCGATCTGGAGGATGAGGCCGAGCGAAGCGCCCTCGACGTTGAGGACCGCATAGAGGCTGTCGTCGTTTCCGACGGGACGCAGCCCCTCGGGCACGCGCCTGTTCGTGAGTTCGGTGAAGAGCGCCTCAAGGGCGGCGATGATGGCGGGGCGCCTCGGGTCGCCCACGATGAGGGACTTGTCGAACCGGAACTGCTTGGTTTCGAGAAGCTCGAGCGGCGCGTCGGGGTCGCTCTGAAGTATCGAGCCGTCGGCGCTCTCGCGCTCGCGTTCGCGCCAGCGCAGCTTGGCCTGCGCGTCCTGCAGGGCGCGCAGCGTGACGAGCGAGGGCAGAAGCGTCTCGGGCTTGGCCGCAGGGGGATTGAACGAGTAGAAGGGCTCTTCGGGATCGGCGACAATCTGCCGTTTATAGTCCCGGTGGGTGTGGATGCGCCTTGTTGCTGCTTCCGGTTATTGCTGTGAGCATTGGCGTTATGTTTGCGCTTGCCGGGTTGGCAGCAGCGGCACTCGTGTTGCTGATCGTGGCCATTGGCGTGACGATTTGGCTCTGCCGCAATCGCGAGCAACGTCGTGCCGACGGTAAAACCAATGTCGGCTGGGTCGTCTTCCTAATCATTGCGTACCCGCTGAGTGTCAGCTACCTGGTGTTCTTTGTCCTGTTGATGATCAGCACCTTTACCGGGGAATCTGTCACGGTGGGTTGATGCACTGCCAGCAGACGGTCGCGCAAAGTGCGTTTGCTCGGCGTTTGGATAACTGCATAGGCCGTTTACCGCGACCTTAGCTCTCAGCTAATGAATTCAAGTTTAATCCTTCCTACGATGTGCTGTGTGCCGGCGCGGTAGCCGGATCGTAGGAAGGATGCATGATGAAAAAGCTCGAAAACGAAGTGCTGCTGAGCCGTCGCGCTGCACTTGGCGCATTCGTCACCGTCGCCTTGGGGACTGCCAGTCTTCTTGCCGGTTGCGGTAGCGATAAGGCGACCGTCACCGAGGACGCTGGCGATGGCGACAAGAAGGAAGAGACGAAGAAGGATGAGCAGCCTACGACTGACCTGGCTGTTGGCACGACGGTGACCACGACTGCTGGCCTTTCCGTCGTCGTCGATTCCGTCCAGCCCGGTCTCACAAATTATGACGGTTCGACCATGACGGGTATTCACGTCACGTACGTCAACAATGGCGATGAGGGCGCAGATTACAATATTTACGACTGGAAGGGCGAGGACGCCAACGGCGCTCAACAGAATCAGGGTTACTACAGCGAGGGCTCCGATGAGCTGCAGTCTGGTACCCTTGCCGCCGGTGGCTCCGTGGCGGGCAATATCTACTTTGATGGTGACATCAAGAAGGCTCTCTATTTTGCCAACATGTTTGATAAGTCCGCGACTGCGAGCTGGGTGCTGGCCTAGCATGTCGCTACCGTTGCGCCGTATGGGAGGTGAAGCCGCATGCCCGATAAAAAGCTGACGGACGAGTTGCTCAATGAGCTCCTCGACGCGCCAAACATCGATGGCTATATCAGGGAGCACGACTTTGTCGCCCCGTCGCTTTCGGACTACCTTAAGCAGCTGCTGCAGGAAAAGGGCTTAGAGCGCTCGCGCGTGGTGCGCATGGCCGACCTCAACGAGACCTTTGGTTATCAGATTTTTACCGGCGCGCGCCACCCAAGCCGTAATAAGGTGCTGCAGATTGCCTTTGCAATGGCGTTGACGCTCAAGGAGACCAACCGCGCTCTGACAGCTGCCGGGGTAAGCGTTCTCAACTGTAAGGACCGTCGCGATGCGATTGTCATCTTTTGTATCGATCGCGGCTGCAGTCTGCAAAAGGTCAACGAGGAGCTGTATCGCTTTGGCGAGGAAACGGTGAGTTAGTGGCCGATGGCTGAGCCGGCGGTGTCACCAGAACAACCATGCAAACGAACGGGGTGCGGACACCATGGGGTGTCCGCACCCTGCGTTATGATGGACGCCATGGATACTCAGAGCCCAACATATTCCGATGACGAGTTGACTGCTTCACTTGTCGATCATTTGGCGTCGCTCGACCGCGATGACAGCTATCGTGTGGAGCGCGTGCTCAAGTTCTCGGATGTCGAGACGACCGAACTCGTCTATTTTGAGGGCTCTGGTGGCGGGTCTCTCGGTCCCTTTGTCCGCAAGCGCATCGATGCTTCGGCGCAGATTGGCGGAGCATATGAGCGCCTGTTTGCGGCCCAGCGCGCCGGTCGTCGTTTTGAGCACTTGCCCCGAATCGTCGATTGCCACCGTGTGGGCGACGAGCTTGACGTGGTGATGGAGTATGTCGAAGGCGAGACGCTCGAGGCGTTGGTGAGACGCTTGGGGGCGACGCCCGATTATGCCCGCGGGCTGTACCCCGTCCTGTGTGAAGCGGTGGGCGAGCTGCATGCCGGTTTTGCAGCTGCGGGGGAGCCGGGAGTACCGGTAATCCACCGCGACCTTAAACCCTCGAACATCATCGTATCGGGCGTGAGGTATACGGCCGATGCCGGCATGACCTTCTCGTCGCTGGTGATTATTGACCTGGGAATCGCGCGCGTTTGGCGCGATGGCGCCGACGCCGACACCGTCAAGTTTGGCACGCGTTCCTATGCGCCGCCCGAGCAGTTTGGGTTTGGGCAGACGAGCGTCCGCAGCGATATTTACGCGCTTGGCGCACTGCTGTTCTTTTGCCTGACGGGAACTGACCCCAAACCGGGGCGGGACATACGTGAGCAATGCGAGACACACGGTATGCCAACCCCGCTTGCCGATGCGGTTTGCATGGCGATGGCGCTCGATCCGGCTAAGCGCTTTGCGAGTGCAAAGGCACTGGGGCATGCTGCGCGTGCGGCGTATGAGCTATGTCTCCCTGCACCGTCGCCCGTGACCTTTTCTGCTGCCAGTGTGCCCCGGGTCGCGGTGCCACAGGTGCAGCGGGTACAGCAGCCGGTTGCCCTCACGCTTCCGTCTTCTGCAAACCGGCGTTCGATCGTTTCTCCCGTGACGTCCAAATGCGCGCGTCTGCTCTCGCGCATCCCCGAGCCCGTGGGGCGCATATGGAATGGGTGCGTCTATGCGATTACATTGTTGCTGCTGATGGGCAGCCATTTTGCGGTATTTACGCCGACGGGTGAAAACCGAAACTATCCAACGTGGTTTTTGGCACTTGAGTATTTCTTTATGGTCGATGGCTTGGTGCTGCTTATTACGTTTGGCATGCTCGACCGCCGCAGGCTTCGGCGTCGCTTTCCCGTGCTCGATCGGTATCGGGGGAGTGCTTTTGTCGAACTATGGTTCAAGGCGCTCGGGTTTATGTTTGCCGTCATGTGCGTCGTCGTTGTTATCGGCAATGCGACCGGTGTCGTCTCTTAGATAATCGAAAAGGGGCCCCGCTTGGGGCCCCTTTGCAGTTGCACTTAAATACGGTTCATTTGATTGGCGACCTTGTTGTACCAGTCCTGCCACGTGGGCGGGCAGTACTTCTTGGCGGCTGCCGGGGTAAGCGTGGAGCCATAGTTGGCGCCCAGGTAAGCAACGTGGGCGGAGACAGCCTCGCTCCAGCTGCCAAAGCTACGCCAGCCACCGCCGCGGGCACTCCAGCCCCAGGCGTTATAGGAGCCGGCGCAATAGAGGCCCTTACTGCTCTCGATGCAGGCGATAGCGGGGGACCAACGGGGATCGACGCCGGTGTTCCAGGCGGCGACGGCAAAGTTATAGCCCTGGCCTGCCATAGGGGAGCCGGCGAGGTAGTTGTCGATGCGGCTCGTCCACTCGTTAATAAACGAGTCGTAATCGGAATTGCCGCTGTTGGAGTTGTTCACCGTGGTGTCGATGGTGGTGTTGGAGTTGGTGGCCTGACTGCTGGAGTTATTGCCACTCACGCCGGTACCCGAGATCTTCTCGGCGGCAGCAGCTTTGTCGGCCTCGAGCTTAGCCAGTTCGGCGGCATTTTCCTGCTCAGCCTTTGCCTGCGCCTCGCTGCGGAGCTGCTGTGCCTGGGCTAGCGCGTCCTCGGCATTCTTTTGCTCGCCCTCGAGCTGAGACTTGGCCTGATCGAGCTCGGTTTTGTTCTGCTCGAGCTCGGTTTGCATCTTGTTAAGCTCTTCGATCTCGTCGACGCTCGAGCTCGTAATCTGGTTGGTGTATTTGCAGGTGGTGATAAAGTCACCCAAGCTCTGCGTGTTTACCAGGAAGCTCACGATGGGGCTGGTGCCCTTCTGGTACTTATACAGATCGCGCATGGCGGAGCTTGCCTTGGCCTGCTGCTCGGGTAGCTCGGCCTCAATCTTATCGATGTTCGCCTCATTGGAGTCGATCTGCTTTTGCAGATCCTCGAGCTTGGTTCGAGCGTCGTTGTAGGCGCTCGTAGCGTCCTCGATTTTTTTCTGGGCGGCGGAAAGCTGATCCTGCGTTGCCTGCGAGGCGGCATAGGCCGCGACGGGGGAGAGCATCGGCGTGGCCGTCAGCGCGACGGCGAGCGCGGCGCTCGTGATGATACGAGCCGGCTTCGACGCGATGAGCGCTGCGGTGCGATGATTCGAATGCTGCATCCAGTCCCTCTGCAATCAATCGTAGGTTATTGGTCGAGCTGTATTCTACTACTGCTTTCGACCTCAACTTGA
Organism: uncultured Collinsella sp.; assembly: GCA_902490245.1. Lineage (GTDB taxonomy): Bacteria > Actinomycetota > Coriobacteriia > Coriobacteriales > Coriobacteriaceae > Collinsella. The sequence continues at coordinate 746 of CABUDB010000048.1, read as the reverse complement.
ACCTTAAAGGTTCTAAAGGGTCAAGTTGAACTTGAGGCTTTGGCCTTGACCTGCGGGAATGGTGAATTGTTGAGAAACCATAGAGTTCAACTTTAACGTTACGGCACCCTGTTGCAGCGGGATTCTTGGTTGTAAAAGCTACCTTAACGTGGGGTTTTGCAACTATAGGGTTCCTTCGCGACGAGCCTGCTCCACCTCTTTGAGTGCCTCGGCGGGAGTGAAGGAACAGGTGCCATCGCCGAGCTTGACCACCTGTATGTCGTCACCGATATGGACTTCTCCGCCCTGTAACACGACGCCAAAAATGCCCTCGTGGGGGAAGATGCAGTCGCCGGCGAGATAGTAGATGGCACAGCGGGTGTGGCAGACTTTGCCGATCTGGCTGATTTCGACGAGTACTTCGCTGCCAATCTTGAGCTGCGTTCCCAGGGGGAGCGAGAGCAGGTTGATGCCCTGGGTTGTGAAGTTCTCGCCAAAGTCGCCCTCGTGCACATCGAGCCCGCGCGCCTGCGCCGTCTGGATAGACTCTGCAGCTAAAAAGGAAACCTGGCGATGCCAATGCCCGGCGTGCGCATCGGAGGCGAGGCCAAACTGCTCGATGACGGTGTCGTGCCCGTCGGCGACGGGTGACTTACGCGTGCCTTTGTGCTCCGATGTGTTGATTGAGACGATGCGGGCAGGCCCGTTGTAAGCATCGTTTGCGGTGCGTAGGGGAGCTGCCGTCTGGGCACGATCCGCAAGCTCGC
>CABUDB010000047.1 GCA_902490245.1 uncultured Collinsella sp. | reverse complement strand
GAAAAATAACAAATCGTATGAGCAGGCAAAGCCCGCAAAGGAGGCTCCGCTGCGGCAAGTCGGTAACCGAGATTTTTGAGACCGAGGGCGAGGATCGTTTTCGTGAGCTCGAGACCTCGGCGCTCCGTTCGCTCCATAGCGAGCGCAGCCTGTTGGTTTCGTGCGGGGGCGGTATCGTCGAGACGCCGGTGAATATTGAGCTGATGCACGAAATGGGTACGTGCGTGTACCTCGAGGGCGACTTCGAGGATTCGATTCGCCAGATTCGTCGGTCCGACACGCGCCCCGATTTCCGCTCGCCCGAGCATGCCGCGCGTCTGTTTGAGCATCGCCGTCCGCTGTATCGCCAGGCCGCCGATATTACCCTTGATATTCGCAACAAGTCCTTCGAGGACGTTTCCTACCTTTGTGCCGAGATGCTTTTGGAGCGTGGACTGCTATGATTCGCCGTCAACTGATCAATTTCCAAAACCGCAGTGTCGATGTCCGCGTCGGATTGGGCGCGTTCGAGGAGCTGCCGCGCATGTTTGCCTCGGCTGTGGGCAAGCCTAAGCGCGCGATGGTGGTTTGGAACGACGCCACATCCGAGCGTTTTGGTGAGGTCGTCGAGCATGCGCTGGTTGATGCCGGTTTTGCCGTGTCGCAGTTCTTCCTCGAGGTTTCGCCTGCTGGTGCCACGCTGGCCGATGCTGATGCTATCTTTGGCGCCCTGTCTGCCAACGGCGTTACCTGCGACGATCTGGTTGTCGCCGTTGGCGATGCCGCAACCTGCTCGGTTGTTAGCTGGTGCGCCAACCAGTGGTGTGGCCGAACCGAGTGCGCGCTGCTGCCGACGACCTTCGACGCCATGCTCACGGTCGCGACGACCATGAAGCCGCTTGTCGCCTCGTCGGCCAATGCGCTTCCCGCTATCGCGTTCCGTCCCGAACCGGGTTTGGTCGTGTGTGACCTCGATCTTGTTCGCGAGGCGGACCCCGAGGACCTCAAGCTCGGCTATGCGGTACTTGTTGGCACCATGCTTTCGAGCAGCAAGTCCCGCTGGAATCAGTTTATTGAGACCGTCCCCGAGATTCTCGCGGGCGAGGAGGTCGCGCTCGTCAATGCCGTTCAATGGTCTCAGACTGCTCGCAAGGACGTACTGATGGCCACGAACCCGAGCGCTCGCCATGCGCTCGATTTTGGCAAGACGGGGGAGCGTACGCTGCGTGTCTGCCTGGGCAATGCCGCGGTGCAGGTCCCTGCCTACCAGCTGTTGTCCGAGGGCATGCGCTTTGAGGTGCGTCTGGCCCACGATGCCTGCGACTTCGATATCGACTATGTGTTTGAGGTCGATGATTGCCTAGAGGACTTTGGAATCGAGGAGCTCGCCTTCGACCTTGAACCGGCGGCCTTTATTGCGGAGTTCCGCAGGCAGCAGTTCGTGCGGTCCAATCGCACGATGCTGCCGCTGCCCGCGGCACTTGGCGCCATTCGTCTTAACGCCGTGGACGACGATGTCCTCGAGCGCCATGCCGCGGCCTATTTGGCTTCTCGCAAGGAACTTCTCTAACTTTATTGACATCCATCGTCTTTCGTATCATGTTGGGGAACGGGTTTTATCGGTTGCGAATCGTTCGCGGTTCCGTATGCCGATTGAGCCCGTCCCGCTTTTATTGAGGACATCAAGAAAGGAAACTACATGTCTGAGTTTGCTGCTGGTCCTGCCGGTCGTAGCGAGCGCGTCCGTGCCCTGATGGCCGAGCGTGGCTACGATGCCATTGTGGTGCGCGACGAGGCCAACCTTCGTTGGCTCACGGGCGTGAAGGGCGTCTTCGACTACACCTTCGAGTTCCCGCACGCCGCGTTTATTACGGCAGACCAGTGCCTGTTCCACACCGACTCGCGCTACCTCAACAGCTTTGAGGAGAACACGCCCGCCGGCAGCCCCTGGGTCTACGACATGGACGAGGGCACCATTCCCGGCTGGGTCGCCGGCAAGATCGCGGCCAATAAGTGCCGCGTCTGCGCCGTCGAGGATGACATGCAGATTAACTTCTACCAGGGCATCCAACGTGGTCTGGAGGACCGCTCCGTTGCCTGCATGCTGCCGCTGATGCATGACGACATCCGTAAGATGCGCGCTATCAAGGACGCCGAGGAGATCGAGCTCATGCGCCACGCGCAGTCGATCACCGACGCCGCCTTCCAGCACATGCTCGGCTTTATTAAGCCCGGCATGACGGAGAAGCAGGTTCGCAACGAGCTCGAGAACTTTATGTTCGCCAACGGTGCCGACAGCTTGGCCTTTGGCTCCATCGTGGCGAGCGGTCCCAACACCGCCAACCCGCACGCCGTGCCGAGTGACCGCGTGATCGAGAAGGGCGACTTTGTCCTGATGGATTACGGCGCGGGCTACTGCGATTATCGTTCCGACATGACGCGCACCGTCGTGATGGGCGAGCCTACCCAGGAGCAGCTCGACCTGTACGCGCTCGTGCGCCGTACGCACGAGGAGTGCGTCGCCGCCATCCATCCGGGCGTCGAGGGCAACGACATTTTCAAGCTTTCCAAGAAGATCATCGGCGATGCCGGCTATGGCGATTACTACAACCATGGTTTGGGCCACGGCGTGGGCATCGATATCCACGAGTTGCCCAACTTCAACCGCAGCAAGAACATCATCGAGGTCGGCTCGGTTATCACCATGGAGCCCGGCGTGTACCTGCCCGGCGTGGGCGGCGTGCGCCTGGAGGACTACGGCGTGGTCACCGAGAACGGCTATGAGCCTTTCACCAAGACCCCGCACGACCTGCACGTCATCGACTGCTAGCCCATTTCGATAGATTTTTGGGGCGGGGCGTCCGGAGCAATTCGGGCGCCCCGCGTTCTCTTTTTATGCGCTCGCTGCAGCAGCCGTCTGCAAGTGTATAATTTCGGTCGTATGTAATTTGGACGCCTGTGCGTTCTGCCCATAAGAAGAAAGGTCGCTATGCCTACCATTTCTACCGCCGACTTCAAGAACGGCCTCGGTCTCCGCATTAAGGACAAGGTCTACACCATCGTCGAGTTCCAGCACGTCAAGCCGGGCAAGGGCGGTGCTTTTGTGCGCTACAAGACCCGCGATATCAAGAGCGGCCGTGTCGTCGAGAACACCTGCAACGCCGGTACCAAGTTCGAGAGCGTCATGCTCACCACCCGTGAGTTCCAGTACCTCTACAACGACGGTGCCGACTACATCTTCATGGACAATGAGTCTTACGAGCAGGTTCCCGTTCCCGAGGACATGGTGGGCGAGAACTCCAAGTGGCTGCGCGAGAACGACACCTGCCAGCTGCTCTTCGCCGACGACGAGCTCATGGGCGTGACTCCGCCGATGTTCATCGAGACCACCATCGTCCAGACCGACCCGGGCTTTAAGGGCGATACCGTCCAGGGTTCCACCAAGCCGGCCACCATCGACACCGGCGCTGTCATCCAGGTCCCCATGTACCTCAACGAGGGCGAGGTCATCAAGGTTGACACTCGCGACGGCAAGTTCGTCTCCCGCGTCTAGCAACCAACTTTACTAGGAGGACTCATGCCCCAGGAAATCAAGATTGACGGCATCGGTATTTCGCCCGATGTTCTGACCGCCATCGTCTCGCGCGCCGTGTCCGATGTCGAGGGCATCGCCTCCGTTGGCGTCAAGGACCTTGCCACTAATCTTGTCTCCATGATGTTCTCGTCCAAGGCCCCGGCTTCCGAGCCGGCGGTCGAGGCCGAGGTCATCGGCGACAAGCTTGCGCTCACCGTGCGCGTCGTGGTGTTCTTTGGCTATCCGTTCAAGAAACTCGCCGAGGCCGTTCGCGCCGCCGTGGTCGCCGCTATCGATGCCCAGGTGGGCGTCGAGGTCGAGCGCGTTGACGTTTGCATCGACGGCCTCGTTTTCCCCAAGGAGTAACCTTTGAGCCTTAAGGTTTATCGCGGGCGCACGCTTGCCCGCAGTCAGGCGCTGCAGCTGCTGTTCCAGGCCGAGGCCACGGACAGCCCGCTCGAGCGCGTCCTCGAGGGCGATTTCCTGATTTCGAAGGGTCCCCTCGACCCCTATGCGCTGGAGCTTTGCCGCGGTGCCTACGAGCATATCGATCGCATCGACTGCGCCCTGCGCGCCGTCGCCAAGAACTGGGATCTTATGCGCATGCCCGGTGCCGACCGCAACCTTCTGCGCATCGCGGTCTACGAGATGCGCTTCCTCACCGACGAGGAGGTCTCGGACGCTATCGTCATCAACGAGGCCGTCGAGATCGCCAAGGCCTACGGTACCGATCAATCTGCCAAGTTTGTTAACGGCGTGCTGGGCAAGATCGCTCGCAGCGAGGAGTTGCCGGGTGAGGACCTGTACCAGGAGCTGCTGGCCGAGGACCGTGCCCGCGAGGAGGCCCAGGCTGCCGAGGCTGCCGCCAAGGTTGCCGCCGCTCAGGCTGCCGCAGGCGTGCTGGCCGAGGATGCGGATGCTGCAGAGGTCGACGAGGCCGACACCGACTCCGTCGAGGAGTAGCCATGCCAGAGGGTTCCGTCCGTAACTTCGATGAGATCTCGGATCGCCTGGACCAGATCATCGCCACCGTTCGCTCCAAGGATACGTCCCTGGAGCGATCGCTCGATTTGTTTGACGAGGCGATTGAGCTTGGCTCCCGTGCGGTCGATATGGTCGACAAGTTTGAGCTGACGCCGCGTGAGGCCGACAAGCTCGAGCAGGAATACGATGAGGATGCGGCAAACGAGTCCCAAGATAGGCAGGCTGCATCCCCGGATACGAATGGTTGATGGCATTCATGAAACGCGTGCGTCTCGATGACGAACTGATTTCACAGGGCATCTGCGCCGATCGCGCGGATGCCCTTCGCACTCTTATGGCCGGCTTGGTCTCGAGCGGCGGTGAGCGTTTGACCTCTCCGGGGCTCAAGGTGACGCCGGGCCTGCCGCTGCACGTTAAGGGGCGCATTCCGTACGTTGGGCGCGGCGGCCTTAAGCTTGAGGGTGCGCTCGATGCGTTTTGTATCGATCCCACGGGCCTTGCCTGCCTGGACGTAGGCTGCTCTACCGGCGGCTTTACCGATTGCCTGCTCAAGCGCGGTGCCGTCACGGTCGTTTCGGTCGACGTGGGTCGTGCCCAGTTTGATTGGTCGCTGCGCCAAGACGATCGCGTGACGCTCCATGAGCGCACCAACGTGACGCAGCTGCCCGAGCTTGGCTACGGCGGCGTTATCGACCTGGCCGTGTGCGATGTGTCGTTTACGAGTATCGCGAATATCATCGACGCGGTGCTGGCGTGCCTGGCGCCTTCGGGCTCGTTTTGCACGCTCGTAAAGCCGCAGTTTGAGGCTCCGGCAGCGCTGGTGGGCGAGGGCGGTATCGTGACAGATCCTGCCGTCCGCCGCGATACGCTCGTGGCGGCGATTGAGCTCTTTGCCGCCAAGGGCCTGTTCCCACTTGACGTGTGCGTGTCGCCCATCCATGGTGCCAAGGGCAACGTGGAGTTTTTCCTGTACGGCACGAGGTTTGCCCCCGGCGAGCGCTCGAATGACGAGCTGCAAGCCCAGGTATCGGCTTTGAGCGAGAAAGCGGCAACGCTATGAAGGTCTTTCTGGTTCCCAATTACTACAAGCAAGAGGCGGTCGAGAGCGGCCTGATGCTCGAGCTCTGGCTGACGCGCCAGGGCTACGAGGTCGCATGGGCGGCCGATCAGCGCTCGAAGATTCAGAGCACGCCCGATGTCGACGATGCCGGCCTGGTCATTACGCTCGGCGGCGACGGCACGCTGCTGCGCGCCGCCCGCATTCTCAACTACCGTGAGATTCCTATCCTCGGTCTTTCCTATGGTCACCTGGGCTTTTTAACTGCTGCGAGCCCCGAGGAGCGCGACATTCTGCAGGTCGTGAGCGACGCCCTTTCCGGCGAGCTGCACGTGAGCCGTCGCGCCACCATCGCCGCGGATATCGTGTCCGTGCGCGAAGACGGTACGAAGGATGTCGTGCGCACCTTCGCCCTCAACGACATGGCGCTTACCCGCGGTCCGCTGTCCGATATGGTCGAGTTCGACATCACGGTGTCGGGCCACCATATCGATCGACTGCGTGGCGACGGCGTGGTCGTGTCCACGGCGACTGGTTCTACGGGTTACGCGCTCAGTGCCGGTGGCCCCATCGTGAGCCCCGACTATACGGGCATGGTCTGCGTACCCATTGCGCCGCACACCATTCAGGCTCGTGCCTTTTTGACCTCGCCGAGTGATGTCGTCGAAATCTTTATGTCCGATGATCGCCCGAGCGTTCCGGCGATCGCTATCGATGGACAGTTTATTACCTGCGATGGCACCGTTGAGAGCGTGGCGGTGCGCCGCGGGCCCGGAGATGTGTTGCTGCTGGATTACGGCCCCGAGAGCTTCTATAACTCGGTGAGCCGCGTATTCTACGGAGTCCGTCATGATCGATGAGCTGCAGGTTTCTAACATTGCACTCATTCGCGAGGCGACGTTGGTGCCGAGTGCCGGCCTGACTGTCCTGACCGGCGAGACCGGTGCCGGCAAGACCGCGCTGCTCTCGGCCCTCAAACTTATTTTGGGCGAGCGCGCGGATTCGTCGACGGTGCGCGAGGGCGAGGCGCTCGCGAGCGTCGAGGCACGACTCTTCGACGGGCCGCACGACACGGAGGGTTTTACCGTGCAGCGCAGCCTTTCTGCCGAGGGCCGCAGCCGCGTGAAGATTGACGGGCGCATCGCCAGTGTGCGCGAGCTTTCGGAGCGCGTCGGCGTGATGATGGATCTGTGCGGCCAGCACGAGCACCAGCGCTTACTCGATCCGGTGCATCACGTTGCGATGGTCGATGCGTGGGCGGGACGCTCTGCGCTCGAGGCGCTTGATGCGTACCGCGCCTGCTTTAAGGCATCGCGCGCTGCCGCCAAGGAGGTTCGACGTGTTGAAGAGGCCTCGCGTGCGCAGGGGAGCCGCGTCGAGGAGGCGCGCTTTGCCCTCGAGCGCATCGGCGAGGTCGACCCCAAACCGGGCGAGTATGAGGAACTCGAGGAACTGCTGCCGCGCTCCGAACATGCCGAGGTACTGGTTGCCACAGCTAACGATGCCCATGCATCGCTTGCCTCCGAAGGGGGAGCGCTCGACGCCGTGAACAGCGCCGTGGCAGAACTTTCCCGCATGGCTACCGTCGATCGCAAACTGGGCGACATTGCCGATGCGCTTTCGGATGCCTGTATCTCCCTTGAGGATTGCGCGAACGAGCTTCGTTCCTATCGCGATGGCGTCGCCTTCGACCCGCGCGAGCTCGCTCGCATGCGTGAGCGGTATTCCGACCTCAAGGGTCTGTTGCGTCAGTGGGGTCCCACTATGGACGATGTTTTTGCCATGCGCGATCGCTCGCAAGAACTGCTGTCCCTGGTCGATGATGGCGATGAGCAGATCAAAAAGGCGCGTGAGGCACTCGGGCGCGCCGAGCGCGAGTTGTTTGCCGCTGCCAAGACACTTAAGCGCGCTCGCAATACGGCGGCCCCGCGCTTCTGCCACGAGGTCGGCCGCCAGATGGCTCGCTTGGAGATGGGTAGTGCCGAGCTCGTCTGGGAGTCGCGCGATCTTCCCCGTGCTGAGTGGACGCCCGTTGGTCCTTCGAGCTACGAGCTGCTATACCGCAGCGGTGCCGGCTTGACGCCACGTCCCCTGCGCCGCATTGCCTCGGGCGGCGAGTTAAGTCGCGTCATGCTGGCAAGCAAGGTTGTCCTCGGTAACGCGGACGGTGTCGATACGCTGGTGTTTGACGAGGTCGATGCTGGTGTCGGTGGCTTCACGGCGCGTGCGCTCGCGGGCGTGCTGGCAGATCTCGCCGCTACGCATCAGGTGATTGTCGTAACCCACTTGGCGCAGGTCGCCGTCATGGCTGACAAGCATTATGTCGTCAGCAAGGAACCGGGCGATGTTCCCCAGACGCATTTGGACGAGGTAACCGGCGAAACGCGTACCGCCGAGATCGCCCGCATGTTGAGCGGCGATCAGTCCGAGGCAAGCCTGGCGCACGCCAAGCAGATGCTCGAAGAAGCTCGAGGTTAGGTCGTATCAGCGGTGTTGGTGGGACAAAATAGACTGAATTTTTTGTCCCACTTCGCGTTTTACTCCACAACCTTATCCGGCTGGATGAGCTCCTCGTAGTAGCTGATATGTTCGCGAGCGTCTTTAATCTCGGGCAGCAGGAAGTTGTAGATGACTTCGATGATCATCGTGGCGCTGATCTTGGAGAACGCGAAGTCACCCGTTGTCAGCAACGCTTCGTGATTGACGGTATTAAAGGTGTAGTCGGCGAGGCGCGCGAGTGGGGATTTGCTGTCACTGCTGATGACGACTACGGTTGCGCCGCAGTCGCGAGCCGCTTTTGCCATGCGATTCAATCGGCGCGATTTGCCGGAGTTTGAGATAAGCACGATGACGTCACCCGGGCGTAACGTGAGCGCAAAGCCGATTGATGTCTCGCTAATGGTGCTCGCCATGCAGCGCAGGCCCAGCTGCGAAAACTTAAACGTCGCATCGAGCGCGACCGCGTTCGTATTGCCCACAGCCGCAAACTCAATAACCCCTGCATGCTTAAGGGCATGCACAACAGCCGCCAGCGTATCGTGGTCGATCCCGTCGATGGTCGCATTAAGCTCGCTCACCTTGGCAGCCAGGATATTCTTGAGGCTCTGCTCCATATTGTCGAGCGAGACCTCGTCAGTCAGGCCCTCGTTACGCTGGCTTTCCAAATCCCTCGCCAACGAAAACTGAAAGCTGCGGAAGCTACCAAAGCCAAGCTTGCGGCAGAAGCGCGAAACGGTCGCCTCGGACGTGGCGGCGGCGCGCGAGAGCTGAGCCGCCGTGAGGCGTGGCGCCTCGGACTGGTGCTCCAATATATAGTCGACAATGCGCTGCTCGGACTCGCTGTATCCCTGATGGGTGCTAATGAGGGAAAGTGCGCTCTTGCTACTATCGGTCATGGATGGCTCCTGGTTAGCATGAAAATCTAGCTTACATGGGCTTGTCGCACAGGTAAGCG
>CABUDB010000046.1 GCA_902490245.1 uncultured Collinsella sp. | reverse complement strand
ATCTGGTTGAATGCGCCACGCAGTTTCGGCGGGATGCGGTCGCTTGGTTTGATGCAGGGGTTCTTGGATCTTGAACCGAGCGACAAACGCAAGGACAAGCTCAAGGCAAAGGCATCGCGCCGCCAGGCGGTCTTCGTTGCCGGTGGCAGCACACAGGAGCGAACGCAGGCGAAAGCTCGTGCGATTGCCGAACGTTTCCGCGCGCTTGCCGATAAAAAACAGCCCCAGGGCAGCATGGTACTGCTGCTGGGGCGCATGACCAATGCCGATGTCTACGCACAGGCGTTTCGCGACCAGGGGCTCGACTGCGTCATCGCGGGCGGCTCAGTCTTTGCCCAAGCTGCCGAGGTGCAGACGGTGCGCGCCCTGGTGTGCGCGCTTGCCAATCCGGCCGATACGGCGCAGGGTTTTATGCCACTGCTGGCCTCGCCGATGTTTGCACTCGGCGCCCAGGAGTTCCTGGCGCTGGCGACCAAACTCGACGAGCAAACGGGCGAGACGTCGCGTCGCAACATCGATGCGGGCATCATGAGCGATTCCGATGTGCCGGGTTTGCAGGGCTTGCCGCTCGTAACGCGCGCCCGCGAGGTGCTGCGCTACGCGCTTCGTCGCGTGGGACGCGATTCGTTCGCCGCCATCGCGCGCGACGTGGTCAATGCCTCCGGCTGGTTCGTGCGTCTGGCGCAGCGTGGCCCCGAGGGCAAGGCCATCGCCGCCAACGTGCTCAAGGCGCTCGACGCCGTGGCCGAGGCAGAGGCCGAGCTCGGCAATTCTCCGCGCTCCATCGCGCTCGCCTTCGACCGCTTCTTGGCGGGCAAGGAGGCCCCGGGCGCGCTCAACGAGGAGGGCGACGGCGCGGTGCGCATCATGACGGTGCATGCGTCCAAGGGTCTGGAGTATCCGGTCGTGGCGGTTGCCGAGTGTTTTGGCGTGCGCAAATCGTCCGGTGCGGCTCAGATGGGGCGTGTCGAGGGCGGAGCGCAGGTCGTGGCGCTGCCGGCACGCTTCGACGGCGTTAAACTCGCGGACGGCACGTTCGTGAAGGGCGACGACGTCAAAAAGCAGTTTGAGCATGCGTTTAAGGGCAAGGGTACGTCGCTGTGGCTGCCGCCGGAGCTCATGGAGGACGTCTGTGCGACGGGTTCTCCCGCCGAGGCATTTGCTCGCCTGCGCAACGACGACCTGCAGCTTTCGCTCGAGGAGCGGGCTCGTTTGCTCTATGTCGCCATGACGCGAGCGCGTGAGCTGGTGATCTTGGCGATGGATGCCGGCGTGAGCCGCGGCAAGCTGTGCGCGCCGACCTTCGACGTCGAGACCGATCTGACTTACGACGTGCTGCGCCGTATTCTGCCGACGGACGGCTTGGACATGCCGCAGCTCGATGCCGACCGCCTGGTGTTCGACAACTCCAAGCCGGGCGACTACGAGCTTATCTCGCTGGCGGACTTTACGTTTGGCGAGCAGGCGTTTGAGGCCAACGCTTCACTGGATGCCGAGGGTAGGCTCGTTCGCGGTGATGCGGAGGCGGAGGGTGCCGATGCTGCCGCCGATCGCCCGGTCGCGCCCGGCCCCGCCGACCCCGAGCCCGATTCGTTTGAGCTCGTGTATCCCCAGACGGTGGGCGTGCGCATGGGCACCTGCTCGTATCCGGCGCGTGATTCGTACAGCTATTCGTCGATCGCCGCGGCGCTCCATGCCGAGGCCGAGGACCGTGCCGCCGAGACGCGTGTTCCCATGGACGAGGCTGGCGATGATGCGGAGTCGGATGGCTCGGAGATGACGGATACGGACGTGGCTGCTGTCGAGCCCACCGGCAATCCCATGGCGCTGGGCTCGGCCTTCCATGCTGCCTGCCAGTGGCTGATCGAGATGGGTGCCGATGCGCTGCCCGCTGAGCGTGCCGATGCACTGGCGCGTCTGTGGCACCTGACGCCGGAGCAGCGCGAACGCTTCGACGTTGCTCTGGACCGCTGGCTCAAGTCGGCTGTTCGTGCCGACCTGCTCGCGTGGCCGTGCGTTCGCGCCGAGGTGCCGTTCTTTTCGCTGGGCTGCGAGGACGAGGACATCGCTCGCTATGGTGCATATGCCGAGGGCGCCATCGACGCTTTGGCGACGAACCCGGCGGATTCGTCACGCGCGCTGGTCATCGACTACAAGACGGGCGGCACACCGGACGAGACGCCGGAACAGCTGCAGGAGAAGCACGCCCTGCAGGCGCGCGTCTACGCCGATGTGTTGCACAAGGCGGGCTTTGAGGCCGTGACCGTCAAGTTCGTCCGCGTGGAGCAGGCGAATCCAGCCATCTTCGTCGACCCCGCCGAACCTCAAGTAGTCACCTACAACTTCTAGCCCTCAATAACTTGCGGTGGAATACGGACTGTTTTGGCCAAAAAAGCCGCCAAACAGTCCGCATTTCACCGCAACTCAATAGGAGCCGTGTGGGTTTGGCTAGGTTCGGGCGCTGTCCGTGCCGTGGGGTAAAATCGTTCAGTCAGAACACGAACCCGCATCGGAGCTCATCACATGGCATTCGTCCATCTGCACAATCACACTGTTTTCTCCATGCTCGACGGCGCAACCCGTATCCAGGATATGGTCAATCGTGCCGTTGAGCTGGGCATGCCCGCCGTGGCCATTACCGACCACGGCTACATGTATGGCGTACCCGACCTGGCGCTGGCCTGCGACGCCGTCAACCACAACACGCCCGAGTACAAAACCTGGAGCCACGACAAGGCCTTCTTGGAAAAGGACCGCCGCGACGAGCTGGTGGAGCCCGATCCCGAGTCCAGCCCGCGCGAGCATGCCCAGTATGTGAAGGACATGGCCATGTGGGACGAGAAGGGCAACATCGACGAGCTCAAGCCGCCTCTGGTCATCAAGCCCATCTTTGGCTGCGAGGTCTACTTTACGCCGGACGAGACGCTTGCCCGCGACCATAAGCCCGAGCTCTACCACATGATCCTTCTGGCCAAGGACCAGGAGGGATACGTCAACCTGATGCAGACGGTCTCCGAGGCCGCCGTGCAGGGCTTTTACTATAAGCCGCGCGTGACGCTCGACAACCTGCGCCGCCACGCCAAGGGCATGATCTGCACGAGCGCCTGCATCGCGGGCATCATCCCCAAATACATCGACCGCGGTGACATGGAGGGCGCCATCAAGTGGGCCGAGACCTTCCGCGATACCTTCGAACCCGGCGACTTTTACATCGAGATCCAGGAACACGGCATCACTACCGACAATGGTCTGACCGACGAGCAGATGGACCGTACGCTCATCGATATCGCCAAGCAGGTGGGCGTCAAGGTCATCGCCACCAACGACTTCCACTACCTGCGCCGCGAGGACGCGCCCGTGCAGGACGTCATCATGTGCATTGGCATGAACGCCAAGGTCGACGACCCTAACCGCATGCGCATGACTGGCTCGGAGTTTTACATGAAGACCGAGGAGGAGATGCGGGCGATGTTCCCGTATTGCCCCGAGGCCTGCGACAACACGCTCGAGATCGCCGACAAGTGCTACGTTGAGCTGGACTGGGACTCCATCATCCTGCCGCGCTTCCCGCTGCTCGATCCCGGCGAGACGCACGAGAGCCAGTTCCGCCGCGAGTGCGAGAAGGGCCTGCGCCAGCACTACGGCGACGACTGGGCCACGCGCGAGATTGGTGGCGTCAACATCAAAGAGCGCTTTGAGTACGAATACAAAGTCATCTGCGACAAGGGCTTTGCCGCCTACTTCTTGATTGTTGCCGAGTACGTGCAATGGGCCAAGGACAACGGCATCGGCGTCGGCCCCGGCCGTGGCTCGGCCGCCGGCGCTATCGTCGCCTACGCCATGAACATCACCGCGTTCGACCCGCTCGAGAACGGTCTGATGTTCGAGAGGTTCCTGTCCCCGCAGCGTACCGAGATGCCCGATATCGATATGGACTTCGACGATGAGCGGCGCCTCGAGGTCGTGGAGCACGTTCGCCAGCTCTACGGCCCCGAGAAGGTCACCCACGTCATCACCTACTCGACCATTAAGGCCAAGCAGGCCATCAACGACGCCGCTCGCGTCCTGGACTACCCGGTCTACATGGGCCAGCGTCTGTCCAAGATGGTCTCGAGCGACCCCAAGGTCAAGCTCAAGCAGGTGCTCGAAAAGCAACCCGGCAAAGAGGACCTGTTTAACCCCGATTTTGCCGAGGCATATAAAAAGGACGACGACGCCCGCCGCATCATCGACACGGCGCTCTCAATCGAGGGCCTCACCCGTGGCGAGGGCGTGCATGCGTGCGCCGTTCTGATCTGCCGCGACCCCGTCAACGAGCACGTGCCCACCAAGCTCGACACCAAGGGCGGCGTCGAGATTACCCAGTACGAGGGCCATACCGTTGCCGACATGGGCTTGCTCAAGATGGACTTCTTGGGCCTGCGCACGCTGACTGTTATCTCCAAGGCCAAGGCAAACATCAAAAAGAACTTCGGCATCGACATCAAAGAGGAAGAGATTCCCTTTGACGATCCCGAGATCTTTAAGCTCATGGGTTCCGGCCACACCGCCGGCGTCTTCCAAGTCGAGTCCGCCGGCATGACGGCCACGATCAAGAACATGAAGCCCACCGAGTACAAGCACGTCGTAGCATTGATCGCCCTGTACCGCCCGGGCCCGCTGGGCGCCGGCATGGTTTCGTCCTACATCAACCGTATGAACGGCAAGGAGCCGGCGGTCTCCTACGACGACCGCCTGGACGACATCCTGGGCGAAACCTACGGCACCATGGTCTACCAGGAGCAGGTTATGCTCATCTCCGTCGAGATGTGCGGCTTCTCCAAGGGCGAATCGGACTCGCGTATCCGTAAGCCCGTGGCTAAGAAGAAAATCAAGCTGCTCACGTCGACGGTGCTCCACTGGGAGGATGGCTCCGACGAGACCACCTACGACCACTGGATGAACGGCGCCATCAAGAACAACTATACGCGCGAGGTCGCCCAGAAGATTTGGGACGATGTTCTCGAGTTCGCGTCCTACGCCTTCAACAAGTCGCACTCCGCCGGCTACGCCATCTTGGTTATGCAGACGGCGTGGCTCAAGGCGCACTATCCGCACGAGTACATGGCGGCCGTTCTGACGTCCTATACGGGCAAGACCGACAAGATCGTGCACTACGTCTCGGCATGCCGTCACGACGGCATCCCCGTGCTGTCGCCAGATGTCAACGAGTCCGGTACCGAGTTCACGGCTACCAAGGAGGGCGTGCGCTTTGGTCTGGCCGGCATCCGCGGCGTGGGCACCGGCGTGGCGCAGGCGATTATCGCCGAGCGCGAGGCGGGCGGCCCGTTTAAGACGCTGCACGACTTTGTCGAGCGCGTGGACTCGAGCCAGGCCAACCGCCGCGTGATCGAATCGCTCATCAAGGCAGGCGCCTTCGACTCCACGGGGTATCCGCGTCGCCAGATGATGCACTTTGTGGATAAGAACAACCCCGAGAACATCATCGATGCCGCGGTGAAGCGCCAGAAGGATCGCGCGAGCGGTCAGACGTCGTTCTTTGATATGTTTGGCGACGTTGAGGGCTCGGGCTTTGAGGTGAGCGTGCCCGATCCGGATGGTCAGGAGTGGGACCGCCACCTTAAGCTGAGCCAGGAGAAGGAGGTTCTGGGCATCTATGTCTCGGACCACCCGCTGCGCCCGTTTGAGTATGCACTAGCCAAGGCGCGCGACTTCTCGTTCTCGCAGATCGATACCGGCTACGAAGTCCAGAATCCTACGGGCGGCACCATCAACCAGGAGATTCCCGAGGGCAAGGCGCTGTGGTGGGCCGGCATGGTCTCGAGCGTGTCCAAACGCGTGACCAAAAACGGTGACCCCATGGGCATCGTGCAGCTCGAGGACATGGAAGGCGAGGCCACCGTCGTCGTGTTCCCCAAGACCTATAAAGAGGCCGAGGGGTACCTGTACGGCGAGGTCGATCCCGAGACCGGCGCGCAGCTGTCCGATGCCTTTGTGCGCATTAAGGGCAAACTCGAGCGCTCGGACCGCGGCGACCAGATCATCGCGCAGGAGATCGTGCCGCTCGAGCTCAACGAGGAGAACAACAAGCCCAAGGTGTTTGAGGTCATGGTGCCCAACAGCCGCTTTAGCCAGGGCAATATGGCGCGCCTGGCCACGGTGCTCACCGCTAACCCGGGCGGCGACCGCGTGGAGATCTTTATCGAGCAGGTGGACGGGCGCGTGCTGCGTGCCGAGGTACCTGCCAAGGTCAACGCGCGTTCGATTCCGCTGCTGGCCGAGGCCAAGGCCATTGTGGGTAACCAGGGCCGCGTGACGGTGATCTAAGCTACCCCGGGTGAGATTGGAGGAAGTGATGGCGCAGGGGACGTTTGTGCAGGCGCTTCGCAAAGAGGCGGCGTTGAGCGGCACCTTTATGAAGGGGCGTTCGCTCATGCTCAACGGCGCCGTGCTGTCGATCGAGGACAGCGGCTCGCGCTTCTCCAAAAACGTGACGGTTGAGGGCTCGGTGCGCGGCTCGCGCGGCGACCTGTACAAGACGCACGTGGCGCTCGACATGGACGAGCACGAGGTGATCGACTACGACTGCGATTGTCCCGCCGCCTATCGTTACCCCGGTATGTGTAAGCACGCTATTGCCACGGCGCTGGCGTATTTGGATGCCAGCGGCGCCGAGCCCGTCGAAGGTTTGCGCACGCCGGTTCGCACGTTTACGGCGCAGCCGAAACAGCCCGCGCGCGCCGCGTCCGCCGCGCCGGCCGTCAACCCCAACTTTCCCTTCCCGGCGCCCGTCCCCACGAGCCCGAGCCTTGTGGCGGCGCTTTCCGATCTTTCGGACGCGCGCATGGATGAGCTGGCGAGCATGCGCCGCAAGCTTGCCGGTGCCGTTGATCCCGACGCCCCCAAAGCGGCGCTGGAGCCCTCGTTGGTGCCGTACTACAATCCGCTGTTCGCTGACCGCTTTAGCTGGGCGCTCGAGTTCCGCATTCGCTGTGGATCGGTCTCCTACGTGGTCAAGGACATCGACGGCATGGCCGATGCCTACGTGCGCGGCGGCACGTTCTCCTATGGCAAGAAGCTCACGTTTGTCCATTCACCTGAGGCCTTTGACGAAACATCGGCAAAGCTGCTCAACCTTGTTGCGACGACAGTTGCCTATCTCGATGACATCACAAGCTCGCGTTCGGCGTCGTACGACTTTGTCCGCAGCGGTTTTGTTGCCGAGCGTCAGTTGCCGCTGTCCGAGCATAGCATCGTATATGTGCTGGACCTGCTGCGCGGCCAGACCATCTCCTTTGAGCCCGCCTGGTCGCGGGGGATGACGACGCATCGCACCTACGACGTGGCGGTTGAGCTGTCTCCGCAAGGGGAGGACGGGGCATCCGCTAAGCGTCCACCGCTGCTTGCCGCCAAAATCGCGCCGGCGGCTGGTGGTAGCTATGACCTGCGCCTGCCCGCCGATATGTACTGCTTTGCGTCGGGCGATGCCGCCTACTTGGTTGACACGCGCCGCGCGCGCCGTACCGACGCTGCATTTGCTCAGCATGCCGCACCTTTTTTGTCGCGCTTGCTGCCGTGCCGCACGCCCGCCCATATCGCCGCCGAGCAGGTGGGGGAGTTCTGCCGTATGGCGCTGCCCATTTTGCGCGACTATACCGACCTTACCGCGCCCGCTGCGCTCGATACCGTGGCGCCCGAGCCGAGCTTTGCCATGGCAATCGGCGTCGACGATGGGCTCGTGACCTGCAAGATTACGGTTACCTACGGTGACTGGTCGGCGGATCTCTTTGGCCTGGGCGCTCCGGGCAGCCCCTTCGAAGAGCAGCGCCCCGGTGTGCCACCCCGCGACGAGGTGGCGGAGTTTCGCGTTATGGATACGGCGGCCCTGTACTTCGATTTCTACGAGGGCGGTCTGGCGTTTGAGGAGCGCGATGACGCCCGCTTGTTCTGCCTGCTGACCGAGGGCCTGTCCGCCCTGTCCGAGCTGGGTGAGGTCATGCTTAGCGACCGTCTGCGCCAGATCTCGGTCCGCCCCGCGCCCAAGCTCTCGGTTCGTGCGACCGTTAAGAGCAATCTGCTCGATGTCGAGCTGGGCGCGAGCGGGCTTTCGGCCGCGGACCTTGCCGTCTATCTCGATTCGTACAAGCGCCATCAAACGTTTGCGCGCCTTACGTCCGGCGACATCATTCGCCTGGACGAGGGGGCGCGCGCCGCGTTTGGCCTTGCCGAGGACCTGGGTGTCGATGCCGTCGACCTGCTCGACGGCGTGTCGCTTCCCGCGTCGAGTACCCTGTTCGTCGACAGCATGCTCGCACGCACGCCGGCGCTCGAGGCCGATCGCGACGCTGCGTTCCGCCGTACCGTCGAGCGCCTGGATACGCTCGGCAAGATGGACTTTACGGTGCCGGCATCGCTCAAGGCAACGATGCGCGGCTACCAGGTCGACGGATACCAGTGGCTCGGCTCGCTCGAACACCTGGGCCTTGGCGGCATCTTGGCCGACGACATGGGCCTGGGCAAAACGCTCCAGATGATTGCGCATATTCTGGCGCGCGTGGAGGCGGGGGACACCAAGCCCACGCTCGTGGTATGCCCGGCCTCACTCGTGTACAACTGGACTGCCGAGCTGGAGCGCTTTGCCCCGTCGCTCGATGTGTGCGCCATTGTGGGCGCCAAGGCTCAACGCCGCGTGCAGATCGCCGGCGTGGCCGAGCATAGCGTGGTCGTGACGTCGTATGACCTTATGCGGCGCGATATCGACGAGTACGTCGAGCAGGATTTTGCCCGCGTGGTGCTCGATGAGGCCCAGTACATTAAAAATCCGCTCACGCAGGTGGCGCGCGCCGCCAAGCGCCTGCCTGCCGGCGTGCGCTTTGCCCTGACGGGCACGCCCATCGAAAACCGCCTGTCCGAGCTCTGGAGCATCTTCGACTTTTTGATGCCGGGCCTTTTGGGGACGCGCGAGTCGTTTGCCAAGCGCTTTGAGAGCCCCGTCGAGCATGCCGAGGGCGATAGCGCCGCTCGCCTGCAGGCGCTCGTGTCGCCGTTTGTGCTGCGTCGCGTTAAGGAAGACGTGGTGGCCGACCTGCCCGAAAAGATCGAAGACACGGTATCGAAATGGACACCCGTTACGACCTGCTGAAAGCTGCGCATGTGCGTAATAT